>CAXAIH010000069.1:0-8906 GCA_963968755.1 uncultured Flavobacteriales bacterium | reverse complement strand
ATTGAGATCGAAAAGGAATTCCTTCCTTCGATTCAAATGAATTCCATCAATTATGCGAGCAAGCTCACTTCTTTTTTAGCAGAAGAGAGAGCAAGAAATGCCTCGGAGGAATTGCAAGAAATTAAAAGGCAGGCTGAAGATCGGGTAAAGCGCCTTTACGAAGAATTAGGTGAATTTAGTTTCGATAAAGTTTATCAGGAACACGATCCCCAAAGTTTGGGTAAAATGACCCAAAGACGATTGAGGAGTTACTTTAAAGACAAACCTTCGGTTTTAAAAATGCTGGAATCAATAAGAACCTACTATCGATAAACTAGAACATCTCAAAAGGAAATCATGGGTGTTTCGTTTTCTGCTGTTTTGCTCAGCGGCAGACGAAGACATTCTTGCTGAATGCCCTAAAGCCGAACAGCAGAAATACGCGGGGATTGGAGCTACTGTTCTTTTTACGGGTCTCTTGGCGATCCTTTCAGGAGGTTATGCCCTCAACACCGCATTCGATGTTTTGTGGCTCTCGATTGCCCTAGGCATATTTTGGGGATTGCTCGTATTTAACCTCGATCGCTTTTTGGTATCCACCATGAAAAAGAGCAGGGCTAAGGTGCGCGAACTCATTCAGATTACACCGCGCTTGTTTTTGGCTGTGCTCTTAGCCATCGTCATTTCCGCTCCATTGGAGTTGAAAATCTTTGAAGAAGAAATAGATGAGAGCTTGTACTACGCAGGTGCAATCAAAATGGACAAACTGGATTCCTTGTACGACGCAAGGTTGTTCATGCAAGAAACGAGAATAGCCCTCCTCAAACGGCATACTGAGAAGAAGGCCGACATCCGCGATGAATACTACCAACAATACGTTTGTGAATGTGATGGAACCTGTGGGACAGGTAAAAAAGGAAGGGGAACGGAATGCGAACGGAAGGAACAGAAATATCGAAAGAGCGAATTGGAATACCAAGAGGCCAAGGCGTCAAATGAAGCTGAGATTGCCCTCGTTCTTGATGATAAAAAACGACTCCTTGCACAGCATTTGAATGAAAAAAGCGCTTTGCAAAATTCTTTCAGCGATGGGCTTTTGGTGCGTTTGGATGCACTCAATTACCTCCCACTTGGACCTCAGCTCGCAATCATTCTATTGCTCATCGCAATTGAGCTTGCTCCAATTCTTGTAAAGCTGCTGTCTCCCTACGGTCCCTACGACCATTTGTTGAAGACGATTGAATATCAGTTTGAAATCGACGAGGTGACGGCCATTAATCTGCGCAACCAACAACTGAACGACAAGCTGACGGTAATGGCGAGCATCGAGAAATCGAAGTTGGATCAAGAGATCAAGAACAACGAAGGTGCAATGAAGCTGATTGCAGATGCCCACCTTCAGCTGGTTCAAGAACACCTGCAGATTTGGCTGGAGAAAGAGAAGGAGAAACTGCGTTCAAATCAATCTTGAGTGTTCGAAATGAAGCAATGGATTTACATTGGATTGGTGTTGGTTCTGGCTCCCTTGTGCTCACTTGCGCAAGTGCCCTATCAGGTCGAGCGTGATGCTTCATTTCGCTTAAAAAAGAACGAGCTGAAGTCAATCACCTTATCTATGGATTCTGGGATGTCGGCCAAATTTTACGTGGAGAGCAATACCCTTCTAAGTTTTACGATTTACGACCCAAACGGTCAGGTTTTGAACGAAGACATGACCCTTGGTTCATCCATTACATCGCAATTTGGCGCGAGGCTTTCCGGCTTGTATCAAATAGACTTTCAAAATGCTTCCCGCTTCTTGGCAAACAGGGTGCGATATACCGTGAGCTATGAGAAGTTCAAAGGCATTCCTGCTCGTGCCAAAACCGATGTGCGAATTTCTAAAGAAGGACAAGAGACCTTGCTAGATGTTGGATATCAAATCAGTCGGAAAACACCTAAGACGTACCCATTTGTGTTGGAAGAAGGAGATAAGCTGATCATCAGTTTAACTCCACTAGGAAATGAGAGTTCCTATATGGAAGTCACCAACGATATCGGTGAGCTGGTATACGGTCAATTTCCATCACCAAAAATGACAAAAACCAGCATTCCCATTTATGTTCCGGGCACCTATACGGTTAACCTTAACTGGAATAAGCTGTTTAGAGGCAAGGAATTGGTGCAGATGGAGAAATGGAGCCCAGCTCGCTACGCCGCCATTCCAGATACAAGCACGAAGATTGTCATTGAATACGATACAATTTCCTCTGTATTTCTGGATACAAATGTTTTTCTTGGCGCCCAAAGAGACATTGTGCATGCGCAAAAATATGCCCAGGAAATCATGTTCCCAGTAGAGGACTCAACCATATTTTGGGGGCTCATTTATGGCTTTGGTTCGGGGTTTAAGCAAGAGATGGAAAAGTTGAAACCACTTTTGGAAGGCGATGCCTTGGCTGCAGGTGTGAATGATTTACTTTCGGGGCAAAGAGCCGGTTACATCAAGCGTTTGCCTGGGCCAGGTAGGGCAAAGGTAGAGGTGGAAGCATCGATGCGCATCGACGATGAATTGAAGAAGAATGTGAATGGAAACTTCGCCTGGATTGATTCCACAAAAGGCTATTTCCAAATCATTTTCGAAAACACTAGTGAAAGTTCAGGACAATTGGTTTATTTGAACGTGGTTCAATTCAGGCATGTCGCGAAATAGGAAATCTTATTCAATGAAGCTGACGGCGATTTCGTGCGCTCTGCTTCTTGCTGCGACACTTTTTTCATGGAATTCATATGGCCAAGGCGCAGGCTCTGTGCGCAAAGGAATCTATGGGGCCAAGCGAAAGGTCATGACTGAAGCAAATCGGACCAAAAGAGACATTAAGCAATTGAAGCGCGGCTTGAGTTCTGATAAGCGCACCTTCAATTCAGAGCTTGACACCCTTGACCAAATCTCATGGTCCATGAAGCCACACATTCCAAACAGCGGAATGATTCACGATTATATGTACCTCTATACTTTTCTGCATCGAGAGCAAGAGTTTTACTTCAGTCGCGACACTGATTTGGTGAGCATTCAATGGGATTCCTTGCAGAACGTATTCTACAAGAACGTTGGAGAGAATAGAGGTCTTGCAAAAGGGGTTGAGGTGATGGGATGGCATCCACATTGGATGGAAGAATCCTACAAGTATTACAACTACAACCTGCTGTCAAAGGTCTCCTTCTATTCCTACGACATCAACCCGGTTACGGGGGGCTGTGCGAATCAAGACATCATCGATCAACTTCGTACATCGAGCTTGATGGATTCTACATCCAAGTATGGTGTTGAGGGCTACATCTCTGTAACCTCCTTTGGCGGGGATGACAACCACACCTTCCTGGTAGAAGAAATGCGGCAATCCATTTTCGCGGATGAAATTTTGGATTTGATGGATCAGTTTGAGGGTAAAGTGAATGGCATCGACTTGAATTTTGAGCAACTGCGTTCAACTGACCGAAATCGCTTCACAAACTTCATTAAGTACTTGTACAGTAGGTTGAATTCGAAGGGGTACCAGTTGATTTTGGATGTTCCATATTTCAACGATTCGAGCATTTTCGATTACGCAGAATTGAGAGGCCATGTGGACTTATTCAACATTATGGGCTACGACTTCAGTGGTGAGTTTTCCACTTATCCAGGCTCCATTTCTCCCTTGAGGTCGTTGGACAATGCCCCCAGTTTGGAGACTGCCGTGAACGACATGTTGAACTTGGGAATTGATGGACAAAAAATGCTCCTGAGCCTTCCACTTTATGGTGTGACGTGGGACATTACCAAATTGCACCAGGGCAAAGTTTCTTACTACGATAAGTCCTTGCCTTATTACGAAATCCGGTCCAAGTTCGCGACTCAATACAATCCATTCTACGATGCGCTAAGTGCAAGTTTTTTCTACATCGTTGACGAAGACGGAGTCAAGAAAATGTGCTGGTATGAGGATGATGTTAGTCTTGACATTAAGTTCAAATGGGCTCTTGCCAAGAATTTAAAAGGTGTTGGGCTTTGGGCGCTCGGGTACGATGAGGGCGCGGCCAACATATGGAAAGCCGTAAACGATAATTTCAGAGCCGATAGCCTGGTTGTCATCATTCCTAAGGAAACTAAGCTCAGCGGGCCATTTGGAATTGTGAAAGATGTGATACGCTACAAGAAGATTATTGGATTGGGTTACTTGGTGCTGGTGGGCTTTATCTTTTTGGGCTTTGTATTCTCCTTAAGGGATTGGAAAGTTCGAGAGATCTTATTTCAAGAACAATCCTTCCGCAATTTTTATGGATTCCTTTTCATCATTCTCGCACTTGTTGGAGTAGAGTGGTGGTGGTTGGAAGATACGGAATGGGATATGGCTTTGGGCCTAGTCTTCGGAGGTTTGCTCATGGTCCTGATCAACTATTTTTTCACCAGATATCGAAAGCAACTAAAATAAAAGCACGAAAAGTTTGAAAGCATTTGCACGCGAACTCATTTGGTTTTTTATTGCCTTGGTTTTGGCCATGCCAGTTGCGTTTTTGTTCAGCTATTCGAGCAATTTGCAAGCTGAGTCAGATCAACTTAAACCACTTGAAGAGGTTTTTGAAATGGAATTCTTCATCATTGGTTTCATCTTGGGCTTCATATTCACCTATTTCATGCGGGCAATCATTTGGGCCATCGCGAAATACTTAATATTAAAGGAGGCATGATTCATAATTTACTTCCGCTAGTCGGGGCCGAATTGAATGAGTTTCTAAAGTCGAGGTTCGACGTTGATGAAGATCGTTTGCTTCTTTCAAACCTGGTCAATCTCGATGGCTCAGTTGCTGTTGAGGGAATCAATAAAGTTGTAGCATTCATGGTGAATGTGGAGGAAGAAACAACCCTGAAAGCTGCTGGTGGAAGTTCGTTTGCTGGAGGTGGATTTGTTTCTGGCGCCTCAGACATCAATGTGAATCTGACGGTAGTGTTTTCAGCTTATTTCAGTGGAAAGAACTACGTTGAAGCTCTTAAGTTCCTATCAGGGATCATATACTTTTTTCAAGGCAAACCAGTGTTTAATGCGAGCAATACGCCAGGCTTGAGCAGCAATATTGAAAAGGCCATCTTCGACCTTACCTCATTGTCATACCATGAGTGGAATATGGTTTTCTCCATGATGGGAGCGAAATACATTCCCTCTGTGGCCTACAGAGTTCGAATGCTTACCTTCTCTAGCGACAATATTGAAGATACAATACCACCAGTATCAGGTATTGGTATCAACGAAGATTAAGATGACGTTTATCCAATATTCCACCCTTTTTGAAGTGAAGTTCTTTCACGGATATTACGGATTGAATACCAGTAAGGATTTCGAAATTGTCGTCTCGCCTCAAACACAGCACTACCTTTCTCAGTTTGGCTTGATGTATAGAATGACACCCGAGGGCATCATCGTTTTGTGCAAGGCAGATAAGGTCAAAGTATTGGCCGAACATCGAGAGCTTTTGAAGTTCAGTTTTTCTGTGAAGCTTAAAAATCGATTCTTCGGCAACTTCACAGACTTGAATTATGAGCTCTCACGAGAGAAGTACTTTTTCAGCAATAAGTTCGTCGATCACCAAGTTTCAGAAAGACAAAATTCGAATGGGACTAAGCTCCTGATTCATGCTGGAAATTATGTTGCTGCGGCAGATTTGAGATTGTTCAGTCTTGGTACTGAGAATCTTGTAGAGCTTTTGGGTGAAAAAGGAATAAAGCTCACCTCTTCAGATGGCCAAGAGTTGTTTAGTGGAGAACTTGAAGGACATGAAAGCCTTGCTCAATTCATGGAAGCTCCCTTTGAGGATTGCGAGCTAAGTATGACCAATTCTGGAAAGTCTGTTGGCATTAGTCATATCCCAAATGAGTATAGATCGAGCTTCGCAATCATTGATATTTTTCTTGGCGGTTCCTCCAACATTTCGCTCGACGAATTAAAGGGCAGTTTGTTTGAAGTGCGATTCCCGAATCGCAGCGTAGAACTGAACTATTTCTTCGTTTCAGAAAGAAAGAAGCAGTTGTCCTCAATTTCTCTCTTCGCGGGCAATGAAGCTTTAGAGTTGGAATCAACCGAGGAGGTCATTCTTCCCAATGGGCAGTCGGCGACTAAAGTAAAGTTGGCGCGACTACTTCAGTTAAAAAGTCGATACGATGGGCCTCATTATTCCGCCGAATTTGAAGAGAGTAATTCAAACCTGTCCTCTGGGTCAGGGTCAAAGCGACTGACATTACCAACTCCTGAGATAAGTAGGGTAAAAGGTAAGAGGCATAATGGTGAAGAGATTTATTATGCTGAAATGTACGTCTATGTCTAAGGTAGGTCCTTTTGAATCAGCGGAATACGGCTGTTCCTTTCTTTAGTGAGCTTAGTCCTTTTTACTTCATCTCTTTTTAGTTCAATCTCGACTGCTCAGGCTGTTAGGTTCTTTGAATTTGAGCTTAATAAACAAAATAGATTTTTTTAACAATTAGATTGTGGGTTTCTTTAATTTTAGCGGCTTGCCTTAAGGTTATTGAATGCTGGGAAAAGGATCATATCAAGATTGGAATTGGACGTTACCGAAGTTTCACTTCATCGTGACATTTCCTGGTTTGGGTGTTTGGTGGTTTCAAGAAGTCTCCGGCCTAGAAACAGAGGTGGATATTATCGAATATCGACATGGAAGAAGCAAACAGCTTGCGCCGATGAAGAGACCCGGAATTCCAAAGGTTTCAGATGTGACCTTAAAAAAGGGAGTTTTCATGGGGGACACCTTATCCTATCTCCTTTTCGCGAAGGCAAACACAAAAGATTTTAAGAAAAACGATGTGACCATCAGTCTGCTGAATGAGATGCACACACCCGAGATTATCTGGACATTAACCAAAGCTTTCCCAAAGAAAATTGAAAGCACGAATTTAAACTCACAAGCCTCTGAGGTTGCCGTGGAATCTATGGTGCTTTCCTATGAAGAGCTCGTAATTGATAATGTGATAAGTATGGGAATCAAACTCGCAAAAAAACTGGGATAAATGATGGCCGACATTCCTGAAGAGTTATTTCCATTTCCACCGCTTAGTTTTCATTTTGAGGTATCTGTAGGTAAGAAGGGTGAAGAGATGAAGGAGAAAGAAATGCTCTTCACCGAAGCTACTGGCTTTGGAATGGAACTCGATGTAGATACGTCGATTGTAGAAGGTGGGAATAACGACAAGGTGTATGTGCTGCCGAAGAGAGTAAAATACACAGACCTAGTATTGAAGCGCGGAGTTGTACCGAAAGACTCCGATTTTTATAAGTGGTGCGAGAGTACCATCAATGCCAATCACTCAGCTCCAATTGAAACAAAAACGGTGAAGGTCGCCCTACAGAACGACAGTAAGGATACGCTGATTACTTGGAATTTTAAGGATGCTTTTCCTAAGAAAATTGAAGTAAGTGCATTAAACGCAAAAGCTAGTGGTGAGAGTGCAATCCTCGTAGAGACCATTACTTTGGCATTCTCACATTTTAACAGAGAATAATAAGCGAATGAGTATTAAGGTCAATGAATTCATAATACAGGCAAAGGTGAATGAAGGTGGGGGCCAAGCCAAAACTTCAGCGCCTAGTCAAAAGGGATTAAGTCAATCTGAAAAAAAGGAAGTGATCGACCTCGTGATGGAGAAAGTCAAAGACTACATGAAGCGTCAAAGAAAACTATCATAGCGCCCTATGCCCGGTACTACTGACGATTCCACCTTTGTAAATATGCTCATCGAAGCATACGATGAAGAGTTTCAGAGTGCCAAGTCGGACCTTAAATTCTCTTTCCCAATAAACCCCGAGAACTATTCGATTAAGTATGGTTCTACCTCTGCGCCCGATGCAAAGTCGGAAGAAAAGAAAACTGCAAGTGGTGATAAAATTCCTAAAAATGAAGTGCTCGATGTGCGAACATTGAGTCTTACTTTTTTCATCGATTCCACAGTTAATTATAAAGAGGTAGCATTAGAAAATGATTTCGTCAGCAATTCGATTAAGAAATTCAATAAAGTGTGTACGGAAGTCAATGGCGACATACACACCTTGAATTACGTGAAAGTTAAATACGGCGATCTCGACTTTAACTGTAAGCTTGAGTCCTTGGGTATTCAATACCTAATGTTCAGGCCTGATGGCAAGCCCGTTCGGGCAAAAATTGATGCAAGCTTCAAGGAATACATCGACCCCGTTACACTTGCAAAGCGTCATGGTAAAAGCTCGCCAGATATGTCTCACCTGAGAACAGTGCGAGCGGGTGATAACTTACCCGCTATGTGTCAGGAGATTTATGGAAATCGATCCTACTACCTTCAAGTTGCTGAATTGAACGGCATATTAAACTTTCGAAGTTTAAAACCAGGGACGAAAATATTGTTCCCAAGTATTCAGAAATAGGGCATGGCGGATTCTCCCTTACATAGCAAAGTCGACCTACCCGCACACTCTGTATTGGTGGATGGGGAGGAGATCAGCGAGGCTTATCAAGTGGTTGGAATTTGGATTGAAAAAGAAGTGAATCAGATTTCTACCGCGCGCATTCTTTTTGCGGATGGAAAGCCTGCGGAAGAGACATTTCCACTTAGCGAGGCTACGGATTTCGAGCCTGGAAAAGAAGTGAAGATAAAACTGGGTTATCATAGTGAAGAAGCGGATGCTTTTTCAGGAATCATCACCTCACAAAAGATTAAGGTTCGTACATATTCGCACGTAGCGAATTCCGAGTTAGAGGTGATTTGTCATGATAAGGCAATTAAAATGACGACTAGCCGGAAAAATGCCACATTCAAGGAATTGAAAGATTCTGAAGTTATCTCAAAGGTGGTGCAGGATTCTGGTTTAACGGCTACGGTGGAAGCAACCACCTTTGTCTATCCAATGATGGTTCAGCACAATGCTTCTGAT
>CAXAIH010000068.1:0-8963 GCA_963968755.1 uncultured Flavobacteriales bacterium | reverse complement strand
ATTGGGTGAAGAGTAGCATGTCGTTGTGCTTCATTTCCACATTGCCTTCGAAATAAGCCAGCTTGCTGTTGCCTTCATATTCCAAATAATCGCCTTTCAATTCAACACTATCTCCTTCTTCAATACGTACTTTACTGAAGGCTTTCAGACTATTGGTTTCGTTCACTACATGTGCGGAATCGCAGTACATGAGTGAGTTCTCGTGTTTCAAAATGACGTTCCCAACAAGTCGTTTCGCTTTAATCCCACTGGCATTATCGAAAATCAGATCGTCCGCATTGAGGATCTCAATTTTCTTCGTCTCCTGTGCATGGCCGGCCTGCAAGAAAATGCTTGTGATGGCAAGAAGGAAGAGAAGCTTTTTTGAAGCCATGCCTGCGATTTAGCAAAAACCGCGCTAAAATTTATTTGCGCAATGTTTGGATGCGATCGGGACCAACACTTACAATGGTAATTGGGATTCCAACCTTTTCTTCGATGTACTCTACATAATGCTTTAAGCTTCGAGGAAGTTCATCGTATTCTTTCATCCCAGTAAGATCGTCGCTCCACGAAGGAAGGTTCTCATACACAGGTTTGATTTCATCGTCGAGGATTTCATACGGCAGGTAATCCATGGTTTCCCCTTTGTACTCATAGGCAACGCATACTCGAATTTTATCGACGTAGCTAAGAACATCTGCCTTCATCATAATGAGTTTTGTAACGCCATTAATCATACAGGCGTACTTCAAAGCAGGAAGGTCGAGCCAGCCACATCTTCTCGGGCGACCTGTAGTAGCACCAAATTCATTTCCTTCTTTGGCCAAAATTTCTCCGTCGCGGTCGAACAACTCAGTAGGGAAGGGGCCGCTTCCAACGCGCGTGCAATAGGCTTTGAAAATCCCGAATACTTCTCCGATTTGGTTTGGCGCTATTCCAAGTCCAGTGCAGGCTCCAGCACAAATGGTGTTTGAGCTTGTCACAAATGGATAAGATCCAAAATCGATGTCGAGAAGAGAGCCTTGAGCACCCTCGGCCAAGATTGCATTGCCTCCGAGCATTTTCTCATTTACGAAGTGCTCAGAATCGATCAGCTCGAGCTCTTTGAGTTTGTCTACTCCTTCAAACCACAGCTTTTCCTGCTCTTCTAGTTCGGAAGTATCAAAATCATATCCGGCCAACATGTTTAGGTGCTTTAGACGAAGGGCTTTGTAGCGCTCGTCAAAATTCGGCATCACCAAATCACCAACGCGAATTCCATTTCGGCCGGTTTTATCCATATAAGTCGGGCCGATCCCTCTCAGGGTAGAACCAATCTTTTTCTTTCCCTTCGCTGCCTCAGAAGCCGCATCCAACATGCAGTGCGTTGGTAGAATGAGGTGAGCTTTCTTACTCACCAAAAGGCTTTTTGAATAGTCAACATTTAGCTCGTCTAAGGCAAGAAGTTCTCTCTTCATCACACGCGGATCGATGACCACGCCGTTGCCGATAACGTTTAAGGTATCTTCTCTGAAAATTCCAGATGGAATGGTGTGCAGCACGTGTTTGATGCCATTGAACTCAAGGGTGTGACCTGCATTCGGACCACCTTGGAAACGAGCGATAACGCTATAATCCGGAGTTAAAACATCAACGATTTTCCCTTTTCCTTCGTCGCCCCACTGGAGGCCTAATAATATATCAGCTTTCATTCGCTCTTTTTTCAGAAGTCGGCAAAATTAGTCTTCCTTGCACTTTTTGTTACAGCTTGCATAGAAATTCAACGAATGATGGAATATTTCCACATTCAAATGAGACTCCAGCGTGCTTTTGATGATTTGAATTCTTGGGTCACAAAACTCGATTACCTTGTTGCAGTCCATGCAGATAATATGGTCGTGTTGTTGGTTTCCATACGAACGCTCAAACTGCGCATTCTTTTGGCCAAATTGATGCTTTCGCACAAGATTACAGGCCAACAATAAATCAATGGTATTGTACACTGTAGCTCGGCTCACACGATACTTTTTGTTCTTCATCGCAGCGTGCAACGTATCAACATCAAAGTGATAATCTACTTTGTAAACCTCCTCTAAAATGGCATAACGTTCTGGAGTTTTGCGGTGACCGTTTTTCTCAAGAAAAGCTGTGAATACTTCATGTACTCTTTTTTGATGTTCAACTTCTTCCATTCTCATCTAGCTTTTCCGAGTCGATTCTTCGAACTTGGGTAACTCCTTCAATAATTTTCAACTTCTTAATGAGACTCGTAAGATGGGTAGTATCGTGCACAAATGCCATGATTTTTCCTTCAAATATGCCATCCTCGGTGTCGAAGCTAATGGAACGCATGTTCACATTGAGCTCTTCCGAAATGATTTTTGTGATTTCATTTACGATACCAAGGTCGTCAATCCCCGTTACTTCGAGCCCAACAAGGAAGGCCAATGATTCTTGATTTGTCCACTTAGTTTGAACAATTCGATAGGCGTAATTCGATAGGAGTTGGATGGCATTCGGACAGGAGGTGCGATGGATTTTAATTCCTTTCGAAACGGCTACAAAACCAAATACATCATCACCGGGAATGGGGTTACAACAGGTGGCCAATTCGTATTGAATGTCTTTCATATCCTGACCAAGAATCAACAGGTCGGATTGACCTCTTGCCTTGCTCACCATGTCTTCAAGCTTCTTGGAGCTCGAAGGTCTTTTTCTAGGACGGTAAATAATCTCCCCGTTGATCACCTTAAGTTTTGAGGTCTTATTGAGAGCAACCTTTCCTGAATACACACCGTAGTTTAATTCAAGCTCGTTTCGAGTTTTAAAGAAGGAATGCAAGGCTTTGATGTTGCTCTCGCTGTGATTGATACCTAGTTTCTTCAGTTGCTTTTTGAGCTTTGCTTTGCCTTCTGTGGCGTGTTTCCTTTTCTCTTCTCGAAGAAGGGTTTTAATCTTACTCTTAGCCTTTCCAGTCACCACAAACTTCAACCAAGCTTCTTTCGGCTTTTGTTTCTTGGAGGTGATGATTTCAATTTGATCTCCACTATTCAGTTTGTAGCTCAGCGGAACCAGCTTGTTATTCACTTTAGCTCCAATGCAGGTTGCCCCAATCTGGGTGTGAATTTCAAAGGCGAAATCCAATGCGGTTGCATTGTTACGCATGGTCTTTACCTCGCCATTTGGGGTGAACACATAAATTTCGTCTGCGAAAAGATCGAGCTTAAAGTCGTCGATAAAATCCACGGCATCTTGAGAAGGATTCTCAAGCAGCTCGCGAATCTTGTTCAACCAGATGTCCACATTACTGTCCCCTACAGACTCTTTGTATTTCCAGTGAGCCGCGTATCCCATTTCAGCCACTTCGTCCATGCGTTGGGTTCGAATTTGAACTTCAACCCACTTTCCACTCGGACTCATCACGGTCGTGTGAAGAGATTCGTAGCCGTTCGCTTTGGGGCTCGTGATCCAGTCGCGCAATCTATCCGGATTTGGAAGATAAAAGTCGGTGACGATGGAGTAGACATTCCAACAGGTAACTTTCTCTTCTTCCAGCGGAACATCAAGGGTGACACGAATCGCAAAGATGTCGTACACCTCTTCGAAGGGAATATTCTTTTTCAACATTTTCTTCCATATGGAATAGATGGACTTTGTTCTTCCTTGAACGCTGAAGTTTAAGCCGGTTTCTTGAAGCGACCTCTTGATTGGAAGAATGAATTGGTTGATGAACCGCGTCCGTACGGCCTTGGTCTTCTTGAGTTTGAGCTCGATTTCCTCAAAAATTTGAGGTTCCATGTATTTCAAACTCAGATCTTCCAACTCGCTCTTGATGGCGTATAGGCCAAGGCGATGAGCAAGGGGAGCGTACAAGAAGAGCGTTTCAGATGCAATTTTATGTTGCTTCGAAAGCTTCATGCTGTCGAGCGTTCGCATATTGTGCAAGCGGTCGGCAATCTTGATGAGAATTACTCGAACGTCGTCGGAAAGGGTCAGAAGGATTTTCCTGAAATTCTCCGCTTGGATAGAAGTCGACATATCCGCGACTTCCTCTATTTTGGTCAATCCATCAATGATTCGAGCAATCTTTTCCCCAAACAAAAGATCCATATCACTAATAGTTAGCTCAGTGTCTTCAACTACATCGTGCAGAAGGGCAGCACAGATGGAGGTAGTTCCTAAACCAATTTCTTCGGCGACAATCATCGCTACCGCCATCGGGTGAAAGATGTACGGCTCTCCAGATTTACGTTTGGTGTCCTTATGTGCTTCTATGGCCGTATCCATGGCCTTTCGAATCATCACGCGATCTGCTTCCTCGCGTTCAGCACTCTCCGTTTTTAAAAGCTTCCGGTATGAGCTCAAAAGCGACCTCATATCACGTGAACTAATCCACGAATTATCCTGAACCTTCATAAAGAGTAAAGCTAGTTATTTCGTTTCAAGAACTCGGGTGCGGACTTCACCAAAACCAAGTTTAGTTGTGCCGTTGTCGCAGTGCGCTCGCATAATCACAGAATCGCGATTCTGGATAAATTTACGTTCCGTACCGTCGTTTAATTTGATGGGTTTGGCACCTCTCCAGCTAAGTTCAAGCATAGAGCCGTAAGAGCTCGGCTCTGGTCCTGAAATGGTTCCCGAAGCCAACATGTCGCCGCGACGCATATTACAGCCATTGATGGTGTGATGGGCCAACTGCTGCGACATATTCCAATAGAGGTGTTTGAAGTTTGACAAACAAACACGGTTTTCAGTTCCGCTGGTCGGTTCAATAAACACTTCCAATTCAATATCGAAGTTTTTGTCGCCGCTGCATTTTAGATAATCGAGTACCTCAGGGTCTTGATCTGGGCTAGAAGTTCTGTAAGGGTCAAGTGCGTCGAGGGTAACAATCCAGGGTGACATACTAGAAGCAAAATTTTTGGCTAGAAATGGGCCTAAAGGAATGTATTCCCACTTCTGAATATCGCGTGCGCTCCAGTCGTTAAAGACACACATTCCAAAAATGTAATTCTCCGCTTCGTCTGTGCTGATGCTCTGACCAAGTGGCTTTCCATCGAAGGTGATGAAGGCCATTTCCAGTTCAAAATCTAACAACTTACTCAAGCCCATTACGGGTGGTCCGTCATCTGGTTTTTGCTGACCGCGTGGACGTCGAATGTCTGTTCCACTTACGATAATGGATGAGGATCTACCGTGATAACCTACCGGCAGGTGAAGCCAGTTTGGGAGTAATGCATTGTCGGGATCACGAAACATGGTTCCCACATTGGTTGCATGTTCTCGTGAAGAATAAAAATCCGTGTAATCGCCAATGTTCACAGGCAGTTGCATACGACACTTATCCAAACGGACCATGCATGATTCCAGCATGCCTTCATCGTCGCGCAAAATTTCATTGTTGACTTCCAGCAAGTCGGAAATCTGATTTCTCAATGCTCTAATCTCAGCTTTTCCAACCATGATGTCGTTCAAGCTGTTCGATTCGAATGCCTCTTTTGGGATTCCAGTCGAATCGAAAAAGCCTTCTCGAGCAAGCATGTCTAAACGCATAACCCAATCTCCAATACGCGTTACAATCACAGACTCCTGAGACTCTAAGCCAGCAACACCGAAAGGTATGTTTTGAATTGGAAAGTCTGAGCCTTCATCTACATGAACCCAGGTACCTCGGTTCGGGTCGTTCGCTCTAATTTCTTCCATACGTCTTACATGCTAAATAGTGGGTAATCCGACATCCAGTCATTCACTTCAGATTTCACTTTGATTAAATTATCCTCACTTGCGTGATTCGAAATCACTTGGTCAATGAGCCCAGCGAGGCGAGGCATGTCAGAATCCATCAAGCCACGTGTGGTGATGGCAGGAGTTCCAATGCGGATTCCTGAAGTCACGAATGGTGATTTGTCATCGAAAGGAACCATGTTCTTGTTCACTGTAATATGCGCAAATTCAAGCGTTTTCTCTGCATCTTTTCCAGTGACGCCCTTATTTCTCAAATCGATGAGCATACAATGATTGTCTGTTCCGCTGGAAATGAGTTTGTAGCCCATGCCCACGAGCAAGTCGGCAAGTACGGAAGCGTTCTTAACGACTTGAACAGTGTAATTGAAGTACTCTTCTGTGAGGGCTTCTCCGAAGGCCACACCTTTAGAAGCGATCACATGTTCCAATGGACCACCTTGAGTTCCAGGAAAGACACCAGAATCGAGAAGTGCACTCATCATTCGAGTATTTCCTTTCGGTGTTTTCAATCCCCATGGGTTTTCAAAATCTTTTCCGAGCATGATAACTCCACCACGCGGACCGCGTAAGGTCTTGTGTGTAGTGCTCGTCACAATGTGGCAATGCTCCAAAGGATCGTTGAGCAATCCTCGGGCTATCAATCCTGCCGGGTGTGATATGTCTGCAAGAAGCAAGGCTCCAACAGAATCTGCGATTCTTCTGAACTCTGCATACTGCCAATCGCGAGAGTAGGCAGAAGCCCCGCAAATGATCAGTTTTGGCTGAGCAGCTCTCGCTTGTTCCTCAACCATGTTCATATCAATCAATCCCGTTTCCTCTTTGACGCCATAGAAATGCGCTTTGTAGATTTTCCCTGAGAAGTTAACTGGTGAGCCATGCGTAAGGTGACCTCCGTGGGACAGGTCGAAACCAAGAATGGAATCTCCAGCTTTCAAACATGCCAGCATCACAGCGGCATTCGCTTGTGCGCCGGAGTGGGGTTGAACATTTACCCATTCTGCATTAAAGAGTTCTTTCAGCCGATTTCGCGTTTCGTTTTCAATGATGTCAACTACTTCGCAACCTCCGTAATACCTCTTGCCGGGAAGGCCTTCCGCATATTTGTTGGTTAACACCGAGCCCATGGCTCGCATCACGTCATCGGAGACGTAGTTTTCAGAGGCAATGAGCTCTAGGCCCTCAGTTTGGCGCTTTTTCTCTTGCTGAATAAGATCGAAAATCATATCGGACATAAAGCAGAATTTGATAACAAATGTAGCATAAGAGCAATGCTTGAAGAAGGCTTCACATAGGTTGTTTGAACCAACTTTACCTTCAAAGAACGAAAGGCCTTTTGGGGGCATCGACTTTCTTCCATCTTTGCAGCTCGATCAAGAAGTTCTACAGATGGCAATGGATTTTAAGGACAAGAGCATTTTAGTTACGGGAGGTACGGGTTCATTTGGCAAAGCCTTTATTCGTCGATTGTTCAAATCGCACCCAGAGATTCGCAAGGTGATTGTGTTCTCACGCGATGAACTCAAACAATTTGAAATGTCGCAGGAATTTAATCCGACCGACTATCCAGCGATCCGATATCTGTTAGGAGATGTACGTGACCAAGCACGTTTAAAACGGGCTTTTGAAGACGTTGACTATGTTGTTCATGCAGCTGCATTGAAGCAAGTTCCTGCAGCGGAGTACAATCCCATGGAGTTCGTTAAAACGAATGTTTTGGGTGCGGAGAATGTAATTGAAGCAGCACTGAGTGCGAATGTTCAGCGTGTAGTTGCCCTCAGTACCGATAAAGCTGCTGCACCAATCAATCTTTACGGAGCTACTAAGTTGTGTTCTGATAAGTTATTTGTTGCCGCAAACAACATTCGAGGTTTTAGGGATTTACGATTTACCGTAGTACGCTATGGGAATGTAATGGGTTCGAGAGGTTCTGTTATTCCATTTTTCTTGAAGAAAAGAGCTGAAGGTGTTTTGCCTATTACCGATGAGCGCATGACACGTTTTAACATCACTTTGGACGAAGGTGTAGAGCAGGTATTTTTTGCTCTTGAATATGGTTGGGGCGGAGAAATTTTTGTTCCGAAGATTCCTTCGTTTCGAATCACAGATCTAGCAGAGGCCATCGGCCCTGAATGTGAGCGTCCGCTGGTTGGTGTTCGCCCAGGTGAGAAAATTCACGAAGAAATGATTACCGCGAGCGACTCTTTCAATACAGCCGACCTTGGCGAGTACTATGCGATTCTGCCACAAACCTTCCGATTTACTTCCGAGGAATACACCTCTGAAACAAACTCAAAGATGGTTGAGCCTGGCTTCTCATATGATAGCAGAACCAACGACCGCTGGCTAGATGTTCCGAGCCTTCGCGCACTTATTAAAGCCGAGGTAGACCCAAACTTCTCATAAGCATCGAACAGCAGGCTTTGAACGCAAAAAGAATTTTCCTGGGTAGTGTTCAATTTGGTCTCGATTACGGAATTTCCAATACAGCTGGCAGCCCAAGCGATCAGGAACTTCACGAAATTATCGACTTAGCAGAGAGCTCTGGAATAAGGGGGATTGATACGGCGCAGGCATATGGAAGTGCAGAGCCCCGATTGGGAAAGGAAGAAATGCAGGCTTTTGAGCTCGTTGGAAAAATAGCTCCAAACACTCCCACTGCCGACATCAGAAATTCATGCCTTAATAGTTTAAAAGCCCTCGGTATTCCGAAATTTCATGGGCTCCTGCTGCACAGATTCGAAGATGTACTCGAAGATGAAACTCGGTGGAATGAAATACAGCAATTGAAGCAGGAAGGCCTTGTTCAGAAAACAGGCTTTTCAATTTACAGCCCGGAGCAACTGGATGTTATCGAGTCCAAAGCATGGTCATTTGACATCGTTCAGCTGCCTTTTAACATCTACGACAAGCGATTTGCATCACGCCTTTCATCTTTGAAGGCTCAAGGAGTTCAAGTGCACGCACGTTCTGTTTTTCTTCAAGGACTGTTGTTTTTATCGCCTGAAAAGTTGAATGCTCACTTCAAAAGCATTGTAGCACATCATCAGAAACTCCACACCGAAATCGCAGAGAAGAATTCGACAGTCTTAGAGCTCGCATTGTCTGAAGTATTCAAGGAGACTCAAATTGATTGCATTGTGCTCGGAGTAAATTCAGCATCTGAATTGAAAGAAATACTAGATGTCGTTTCGATGATGGATTCAGAACAAGTGCCTACCTTGAAAGATGATTACCGTCTTGATGACGAGTCGATCTTG
>CAXAIH010000067.1:0-8980 GCA_963968755.1 uncultured Flavobacteriales bacterium | reverse complement strand
CCGCTGAAGCAAAACAACATCAATCGCGAAGTGCGCACTCATCGCGAAGAGCATTCCCCAATCTTCATAGAGAACGCCCATAAGTCCAATCACCAAAGTCATGTACAGACCATAAGCGGTGATCTTCAAATCCTTCGGATTGACATAACCATGAATGGCCACGAAGATGAGCGCCGACAACCAAGGGTCCAGGTAAAACTGCATGGCTCCTCGAAATAGAATTTCCTCTCCCACACCGGCACAAATGGAAATGAAGATCACATCAAAAAAGCGAAGCCGCATGCCCTGCACCAACTGACTGTAGTACAAACGTGTTTGTCGGAGTTTGGGATGACGCAGAATGAGCCAACCGATGCCAGCAGCTATGGATCCGTATGCGAGACCGAGGGCAACCTGCAATGTTGGATCTAATCCGTGCTCAAAGAGTTCCAATGGCTGAACGTTGGAAACAAAGTACAAGACGGCAAATCCGAGTGCACTGAAGCCCACCAATGTGAGCCAACCTAAGCCTAAAAAAACGCTGCGTTTCAAGCTCCAAAGATGCAGGATAATTTCAGTAGTTTTGGTTCAAATCGCAGCGCGAAATCAATAATTATTCGGACTATGGAAGATAATGGTGGTGTAGTATACGAGGTGAAAGACAGAGTTGGAATCATAGAGTTCTGGCACCCGAAAAGCAATTCTCTTCCAGGGACCGTATTGGCTTCTTTGGCAGCTACCATCGACGAAGCTGGGCGTGATGCAGAAAGTGTTGTACTCGTTCTTAAGAGCCGAGGAGAAAAAACTTTTTGTGCCGGAGCTTCTTTCGATGAACTCATCAGCATCGAAAACTTCGAAATTGGAAAAGAGTTCTTTATGGGTTTTGCTCGCGTGATCAATGCAGCGCGGAAATGTCCTAAACTCATCATCGGTCGTGTTCACGGAAAAGCTGTTGGTGGCGGTGTAGGTATGGCGGCAGCGACAGATTATTGCATGGCAACGCAGCACGCTTCAGTCAAACTCTCGGAACTTGCCGTCGGAATCGGACCATTTGTAGTTGGACCTGCCGTAGCGCGTAAAATTGGAAATGCCGCAATGTCGGAATTGGCCATCAATGCGACCGAATGGCGCTATGCTAGATGGGCAAAAGCCAAAGGCTTATATACGGAAGTATTTGCAGACGCAGAAGTAATGGATGAAGCCATCGAAAGCCTATGCTACAAGTTAAAAGGAAGCAATCCTGAAGCGATGGCTATGCTGAAGACAATCTTTTGGGAAGGCACGGAACTTTGGGATGAGCTCCTCAGCGAACGTGCTGCCATGAGTGGTAAGTTGGTTCTCTCTGACTTCACCCGAAATGCCATTTCGAAATTCAAGCAGAAATAAGCTCAGAATTCTTTCTGCACTTCTTTAAGCACCTGCTCCATCGTGGTCTTCATCTTCCCGTGGCTGTAACTTCCATTGATCACAATCATGAAGGAGGAGACTTTATCATCCGCTCCTTTCAAATATCCCGAGTAGGCGCGCGCTCCTTTGTAAGATCCGCTCTTCGCCCACATCTTCCCATATAAGGAAGGAAAAGAATTCTTTAGACTACCTGAAACACCCGCAAGAGGCAAGCTCATTTTAAAGCTCTGATTGTCCGCCATGCTTTCCAGGAAAGTGGTCATGAGTATTGGCATAATTCTATTGCCACGACTAAGCCCACTTCCATCTTGAATGATACTTGTACTGCTCGAATCATATTCCAACATCTTCGTCTGCATCCAAGTGCGCCCCGCTGGGTAGTTTGGCTTTGCGTTCTTCTTTGCAAGATGCAAGAAGAGGTTTTCCGCGAAGAGGTTCACGCTTTTCAAGTTTGTCCAATACACAATCTCCGAAAGAGAAGCTCCCTCATAGCTTTTGATGTTCCTGGTCTCAGCTGGCTTTCCCCACAAATCGGATAGTTCAGAAACTCTGCGCGTTTGAGCTGATTTGGTGAACTTAATTCCAGCTTCGGCCAGTCTTCGTTGAAAATCGCTTGCTAGATGAAATGCGGGATCGGGAAGACTTCCTTTCACCAAAAAAGCACTTCTATTTTCCGGAATACTACCTGTGAGCTTGCGCTGATAGACATAAGCTCCGCCGTAAATGTAGCAATTGTCGACTTTACTTTTGGCAGCCTTCACTTCACCAAACAACTTGATGTAATCAATGCGCGGCCACAGACTATCTACCTCAGCTTCGGTGCCCGCTTTTCCCGTTTTGAAGTAAATCTCAAAGAGGTTGTCGTAGACATTTAAGCCGGCACTTCCAGCACCGAAATAATTTCCAACGTCGTTCTCTTGCCAAGTATCTGGAACGAACTTATAATCGAAGTAAGAAGCATCGCAGAGTACCGAACCCTCTACTCTCTTCACTCCCAGCTTTTGAATTTCAGCAATCCAATTCTCCAAGAAATCACACTGCTTGAAATACTTCGAACCCAAACTTGGGTCTCCTTCACCCATGACAACGATATCCCCAAGAAGCACCGAATCTTTGATGATCCCGGAGTAGGTCAAATGTGTTTTGAAGCGATGTTCTGGACCAAATTCCTGCAGAGCTACGCCTGTAGTGAACAGCTTTAAGTTGCTGGCTGGGGCAAAGGGCTTTTGGTCATTGATGCCGAAATGAGCTTCACCACGATGCACGCTCAAGCCAAAATCGGCCTCGACAATTCCATTCTTCGAGAGAATCTTTTTGATTTTCTTAACTTCCTGAGAAAAACTGAGCAGAGATGAGAGAAGCAGTAGGCTTGTTAGAAAAGACTTCAATAGATTACAATTGATTGGTTCGACAAGTCAAGTTCAGCTTTATTCGGATTGTAGATGTAGATCCCACACTCTCCCTCATATTGCGGCCACGAGCAATAGATTTCATTCGATTTCGCTGTATCCAAACCGAGTGCCACATCGTAACGCCAGCGATCTTCCCCTCGAACTACCCATAGCGAAACATCTGCTTCCTCATTTGACTTTAGGTCGAAAGTAATCCAAGCCCGATTCCCCTGAGCTTTTTCAAAATCACGATTGAAGGCGAACTCTTCAGTCGCTTGTGCGTCTTCAAAGGTCACAGTTGCCTTTGGCGCCGTGTCTAATCCCAAAAATGCAGCAGCCGAAGAAGTTGTGTTTGATTTTCGGTACAAGCTCAAAAAGCCGTTGTCGGAAATGCGTTCCAAACGGTTCACGATGCTGGGATACACTTCAAGAACCTCCTTTTGGATGTGTCGATTTTGGATGAGTGCATAGTCATAATCCAAACTGAGCACACTATCCAATCGCTGACTGTCGGTGTTCACCAAAGCAAAACCTTTTCTTTCCGTGAGCAGGTGTGGAATGTTGGTCGTAAAAGAATTTGGAATCAGGAGCACAGCATCTTTCGCCACTCCTTCTTGATGAAGGAAGTCAGCAGCGCCAAGAAAGTCGGTGTAGGTGGTTTCTACCTTGTTCCACAATCCCGACGCATCGCGTTTGGCTTCAACCTCTTTCGCTTGTAAAACCCAAAAAATAAAACAAACTCCCGTGAGGATTCCAAACCACTTCTTGAGCCATTCATGTTTCTCACGAAAAATCGGGTAATAGCTCATTCCCGCAAGAAGCAGAGAGGGAAAGTACGCATCGATGAAGTAATAGTCGTGGTGCTCAAACTGACGAGCCATCACAATGGTGTATGCAAAACCAGCAACAAAGCTCAATGGAACCAAGTACTCAAGCAACTGATGACGAGCTGTCAATTTCTTCGCTTGCCACATGCTCGTAGTAATTAATAACAAGAGCCACAACACTTGTATTCTCGACAACCAATGTCCGCTCCAATTGGCGAAACTTCTTTCCAGAATTTCCACAAAGTCTTCCAAGTTGTTGACCATCATTCTACTCGACAGGAAAGCACTTCCATATTCATTGGCGAGGCTGCGATCGTGCATACAATAAAGAAAAGAGAGGAAAAGAGGAAGCGCTAAAGTGAGAAGTGGTTTGAGCTTGAAGGATTCTTTTTTAGAATAAGTCAGAAACAGTTGGGCTGCCAGTATAGCGAAGACCGGCAGAAAATAGGTCCATCGGTTGCAGATTGCTAGGAAAAAGAGAAGCCCTGAAAAGATTGGGAGTAACTTGGAACCAGGTTTCTCTTTAGATAAAAGATAAAAAAGAAAGGCACCAAAAAAGAGACTTAGAGAGGGCACTGACGGCAGCACGCCATCTGCGTAATAGATTAGGCTTGGTGAAAAGGCAAAAAGTCCGAGCACGCCCAAGCGTCCGATTTCTTCGACTTTTAGGAGCCGGCACAAGCGTTCAAGGAAATATAGACCCAAGGCGAAAAACAGCATGTGTACGACTTGCAAGATCCAGAGGCTTTTGCCAAAGACTTTCATCACCACTGCAGCAAGGAATTCAATGATGGGCAGTCCTGCTGGTGTTACACCTTCTTTCGTTCCAAGGTCGTAGGTGCAAGGCTTGAGCACATTCAAACCATTGTCGACAAAACAGTAGGAAAGTGCGATTCGATCCGATTGGGTCCAGGCGTGGATGTTGGTTGGGAATTGATTCCACTTTGCCCAAAAGAAGAGCACGAAGCTGATCAGAAAAACCAAAATGCTGGCCCGATAAGGAAGGGAGAGAACTCTCACAGCTCAAAGAAAAAAATTCGGAGCGAACACAGGGGGCTTTTTTTGAGGCATTCCGAAATGAAAAGCTATCAGAAGGAAAAGCTTAGACCTTGATTTCCGGAAACAGCTGCCTGTAGTTCTTCTCAACCTGTTCGAGATTGGTAATCTCTAACCAATAAATCTGATCTAAACCGGCCTTCTTCCAAGCCTCTGTGAGGAAATTTCCCGGACTGTACGACTCAATTCGGAAACCGTTAAAAAAAAGGATTTCCCAAATGGCTGTCGGAAGCTTTGAGAAACTCCCAACGTTCGTGCAAGCTGAGCCTCTTGAATTCCTTCGCACTCAAAACACAAATTTGAAGAGGATAATCACCAAACAGACAAGGAACATGATCATGGAAATGCGATTCATGCCGTGCATCATCTTCAGATTGACATTATTATTGTCCGACTTTCGGAACAAAGTCAATGGGTTGATGTAGTATAATAACTTGCTGAAGAATGATTTTCCTGAATCCATAGTCTCAAAATTACTAGGAAAACAAATGGATTGCTTTTATGTTTGGAAAGCCTTAAATTTCTTGCAAATCCAAACGTGTTTAGCCTCAGACACTTTATTGAAATTTTTGCCGACCCTTCTATTGTGCGCATGGCCATCAGCAGCACAGATGGAATTCAAGGCTGGTGGGCGAAATACGCCAAATCCGACGCTCAAGAAGTCGGTAGAGTAAAGGTCAATTTTGGCAAACATTACAAGAACCTTTTCGAGATTGAAAAGCAAAGCAGCGAGGATATTTGCTGGCTGGTAGTCGAGGGGAATAAAGAATGGATAGGCACGCGCATTCGTTTTTAAATCGAGAATTCAGAGACCATGATCACCATCCGCTTTTCGTACGAGGGCGGGAAAAAGGAAACGGACTTCTATGCGGCCTGCAACTTCCAGTGGGGCCATTACCTTTTGAGCCTGTAGAATTATTGTGAAGTTGGAAGAGGCAAACCCTATGGGAGATAATTCAAGCCTTACTGTAGCATTGGTCTGCGCAGCAATTGCTTTTGGTTTTATGCTTTTCAGCATCGTGAATTTCAAAAAACTCAACTTAAGTTTGAGACATCCAAGAATTTGGGTGGAAGCAATCTTGTTTGTTGCATTTTTATTGACCGCAATTTATCTAAACTCATAAGCATGGCTTCAGAGCGTAGAGTACGAATTCAAAATACGGCAGTGCGCAGCGGGATCAGCTTCGGTACTGCTCTAGCAATCGCCATCAGATGGTCTTTGCACAAATCCCTTCTTTGGGCCTGTATCCATGGCGTGTTGGGTTGGCTTTACGTCGTATATTACTTCTTCACCAAATGAATCAAGAATTTACCCTCGACCGTATTTTTCGTTTCCTGCTCACAGCAGCAGTTCTCATAGGAGCTTTCATTCTCTTGCGGAGTTTGAGCAATGTGCTCCTCCCCTTCTTTGTTGCTCTGCTTTTAGCTTACCTGCTCAACCCGATGGTGGAGCTCTACCAAAAGCTTGTAAAATATAGAGGCCTCGCGATTGGCTTGGTTGTCCTTAGTTTAATTGGCTTCGGCGTTGCGCTATGGTTCATTCTTGTTCCCGCTATGGCGGAGGAATCCAGATTGCTTTCTCAATATCTGAGCAATCAAACAGCGAAATTGCAGAACGTTAACTTAGGTGCTGAAAATGTCGAAGGTTGGATTCTTCAATATGTAGATCAAGAAGAACTCAAAAGCCTTTTAAGTGCGGAAAGTCTCAGTAGTATTTCGCAGAAGGTACTACCAGGTATGTGGGCTTCCATTGGAAACATCTTCTCCTGGTTGCTGGGTTTGTTAGGCCTTGTAACCGTTTTGCTCTACCTCTTCTTCATCCTTTCCAGCTACGACACCATTGCTTCTTCTTGGAAGGACTACATCCCTTCAAAATACAAAGAGCGTGTGGTGATGGTAGCGAACGATTTGGAGCAAGGCATGAAAGCCTATTTCTTGCAGCAGACGAAGATTGTGGTGATTGTAGGAATCCTCTTTGCCATTGGTTTCAAAATCATCGGGCTACCCATGGCCATTTCGCTGGGCCTTTTTGTTGGGCTACTGAACTATGTTCCTTACCTACAGCTCTTCGGTTTTCTTCCAGCTACCTTGGCGGCGGCGCTTTTGAGCTTGCATACAGGCACCGACTTCTGGATGACGATGTTGTGGATTACGATCACCTTCTCTGCGGTTCAATTGATTCAAGAAGCGGTTTTGGTGCCAAAAATCATGGGCGACATGACCGGCATGAACCCGGCGATCATCTTGCTTTCTCTCTCCATTTGGGGCTCACTTCTGGGGATTACGGGTGTTATTATTGCGCTTCCTGTCACCACCCTAATCATCTCCTATTACAATCGATTTGTGATTGACTTTAAACCGGCGGACAAGCCGACCTAAACTCAGCGCTTGCGCTTGTAGTGCACCTGAACCAGTCCGCTTTTGAAGCTGCAGCTGCTTTCTGCTGTATGCTCGTACTGTGGAGTTCCTCCTTTAAACAGAGGTTTTCGATCTCCCAAGAAAATCGGAATAATGGAAATTATGTACTCGTCGATCAAGTCGGACTCCATGAGAAGTTTCACAATTTCAGCTCCGCCATCGCAGTAAATGTTGCCGCCTTCTTTGGAACGAAGTTCTTGAATCAATTCCTTGAGTTCGCCTGAATAGAATTGAACACCATTCTCAGCATCCCGCGATTGGCGCGTTATAGTGTAACAGTAGTATTGTTTTGATTGTGGAAATTCTCCGCCGCACAGCTTACGAATCACGTCATAGGTGCCACGACCAACGATGTAGGTATCCACACCTGAGGTGAATTCACCATAGCCGTAGTCTTCTCCTTCCTCTTCCACCATAGACTGTCAGGAGAGGTCGTCGTTCTTCGTGGCCAGATAACCATCCAAACTCATGCTGATGTACAAGATGACTTTTCTCTTATCCAAAATATTCGTTAGGAAATATTCGTGAAGACTGCCTGAACGTCTTCGTCTTCTTCCAATCGGTCGAGCATCTTTTCGATTTCCTCAATCTGTTCTTCCGTGTAATCTACGGGAGAAGTAGCAATGCGTTCTAAGCTCGCTTTTTCCGTTCCGATGCCAGCAGCTTCAATAGCACTGGATAGCGTTCCAAAATCGGTGTAATCGCCGTAAGCGTATACCGTTCCGTCATTTTCTTCAATCTCTTCAAGTCCCGAGTCAATCCACTCCAACTCAAAGTTTTCCAAGTCCATTTCTTCTGTTTTCACAAACTCAAAAACAGCCTTTCGATCGAACATGAAATCCAAAGAACCAGTTGGCACCATGGATCCTTCTGCTTTGGTGAAGTAGTGTCGCACATTGGCAACCGTTCGCGTTGGATTGTCGGTGGCACACTCTACCACCACCAAAACTCCGTGAGGTCCCTTTCCTTCGTAAGTAATCTCCGTGTATTCTGCCGCATCTTTTCCTTCAGCGCGTTTGATGGCCGAAGTGATGTTGTCCTTTGGCATGTTCTGCGCCTTGGCGTTCTGAATTGCTGTGCGCAAGGTTGGGTTCATGTCTGGATCCGTTCCCCCATCCTTCGCCGCCATGGTAATAGCCTTTGCGAGTTTCGGAAACACCCGCGACATCTTGTCCCATCGTTTCTCTTTAGCTGCTCTTCGGTATTCAAATGCTCTTCCCATAAGCTTCGGTCAAATGCTTTGATGCGAAAATAACCGACTTAATAAAACTAGCGCTGACAGCAGTCTGCTTATCGCTAATTTTGTGCTGTGAAAGAAGTTTTTACCGTTGAAGGAATGACATGTTCTGCCTGTGCTCAAACGGTTGAAAAACAACTTTTGAAATCAAATAAGGTCAGAAGCGCTTCTGTCAATTTAGCCTCGGAAGAAGTTCTGCTCGATTTTGAAGAAACGGGCAGCGAGGAATTTAAGCTACTCCTAAAAGAGGTCGGCTATACGCTTCACACAGTTTCCGAAGATCCCGAATACTCTCGTAAGGACGGTCAACTTAAATCTCAGCGATTCAGACTCTACGGTGCGCTCCTCTGTGCACTGCCCATCATGTTCTTTTCCATGGCCTATCCAAGTTTTCGAATCGGTCAATGGCTTTCATTCTTCTTGAGTCTGCCCGTGATTTTTTGGTTTGGAAGCTCCTTCTATACCCGAGCTTGGAAACAGGCCCTCCAAGGGTTTACAAGCATGGATACGCTGGTGGCTATTAGTACAGGAAGTGCCTTTCTCTTTTCTTGCTTGAACCTTTTCTACCCTGAGCTCTTGGAATCTGGTGGTTACGAAGCCCATCTCTATTTTGAAGCTTCAACGGCTGTAATTGCCTTCGTACTTATCGGGAAATACCTCGAAGA
>CAXAIH010000066.1:0-8990 GCA_963968755.1 uncultured Flavobacteriales bacterium | reverse complement strand
TAGTTGATGACGTAGTCAAATTCTTGGCCTCTCTTCAGCAGTTTGCCATCGATGAATACGCGTTCCGTTCCACTGAGAATGGCAATGAAAGCCTCACCGTTTTCACCTCTTAAGCGATAAGGGCCTTGATTTCCTTCAACTCCTTGAACTACATTTCGAGCAAACTTACCTCGTGAGACCGCCGCAGAGGTTTGAATCGTATGAAAGGGGGATAGACTGTCGGCGAGGTTTTTATCCGTTTTTATATTGGAGCTGAAAAACGCTCCTTGAGCCCGCTTGAAATACTTGGCGAAATAGGATTGCTTGGTCTGCTTTTGCTGGAAATCGCCCGCAATGAGTTTGTTCTTGTCGTCGCAGAGTTGGATAAATACCTGATCGAAATCTTGAAGCTGCTGAGTATTTCCTTCTGGTTGAATGGGAATGTTCTCATCAGAAACACTTGCGAGAATCCGAATGTTGTCCGAGATGCGCCCTGAAAGTTGCAGATTGAGATTTGAGTTCACCGATAAATTCTGGTTGTTGCCGAAGCTCACCCCACGCGAAATGCTTCCACGTTTTTCCAAATTTCCGGAACCAAAAATAGAGTTCGGCTGCGCACTTGCTTTGTACTTGAAGGGATCGGCGCTTTTAAAGTCGGGACGGAGCCTACTTGGATCTTTGTGTCTCAAAGGTGTGGTAAAGGCGACAGGAAAAACGCGAAAAGTTGCGGTGAACGGGCCATTGAGCGAATTCGGAATGAAGACGTCAGAGCGAAAAGGGTCGAGGAAATAGTCTTTACTGGGAACAAGCCCTTTGCTCGAACGGAGCTCAAAACTTCCTGGCACAAGACTCAAACTGTCCAATTTGACGGTATCCCCTGAAGTCAGAGAAAGTTTTCGAAGTGGGTTTTCTTGCGCATGCACGACACTGGCGAGCAGGAAAAAGAGAAACCAAAGACCAAAACGGACGTTTAACATGCAGCGGATAAAGGTAGAAACACTATCTCTGAAAGCGCTTTCTTTGTTTTATTGGACGGGCTGAAAGGCTTTGGCAAGAACGCAAAAACAAACAAATGAGTATGAGGATCATCTCCTACAATGTGAATGGAATTCGAGCAGCACTAAAAAAGGATTTCATCGGCTGGCTAAAAGCGGCCGACCCGGATGTACTATGCCTTCAAGAGATTAAGGCTAACATCGATCAAATACCCGTAGAAGAATTTGAAGCTCTGGGCTACGAACATGTGTGGTTTTCGGCGGAGAAGAAGGGCTACAGCGGCGTAGCGATCTTAAGTAAGAAAAAGCCGGACCGAATTGAAGGCGGTTGTGGAATTGAGGCTTATGATCGAGAGGGCAGAATTCTCAGGGCAGATTTTGATGGAATCAGTGTCTTGTCTTGTTATTTCCCATCCGGCTCATCAGGAGATGAAAGACAGGCTTTCAAAATGCGCTTCTTGGGTGACTTCCAAACCTACATCAACGGTCTGAAGCGTGAATTTCCGAACCTGGTCATTTCAGGAGATGTGAATGTATGTCACCAGGCCATCGACATTCACAATCCGGCTCGCTTAGCGAAAACATCGGGGTTTTTACCTGAGGAACGCGCATGGGTGAGCTCCTTTCTAGAAAGTGGATTTGTAGACAGCTTCCGGGAATTAAATGACGAAGCACATCAATACAGCTGGTGGTCGTATCGTGCAGGGGCCCGGGGCAAAAATTTAGGATGGAGAATCGATTACCACTTCGTCAGCAGAAATCTGAGAGAAAAAATCACTCAGGTCGGAATCTTGAACCAAGCTAAACACTCTGATCACTGTCCTATCCTAGTAGAGCTTGAGCTCTGAATTAGATCTTACCAAGCTGCTTTTTGAACATCTTAATCTGCTCGTCTAAAAGGCCAGCACTGTCCATTTTTTTGGCTTGATTCATATAGTTGATAGCTTCTCGCTTGCGACGTTTCGACATGGCGATGCCCGCAAGGTTTAGATTGGCCAAGGCTTTATCATGACCCATACGAAGGCCAGTGCTAAGTGCTTTTTTAAAGTGGCTTTCGGATTTACCAACGGCTCCTCCTTGCGATTCAATGAGGCCTCGAAGGAAGTAGTGATATGCAGCCTGAGTTTTCGGGAAGGATTCAGGGTGTTTCACCATTTCCAGAATTTTACGCGCACGATCAAGTTTGTTTCTTCTGAGAAACCAAAAGGCTAGTAGGTTCGTTTCGTGTCGGAAAAGCAGAAAAATTGGAAGTGCCATCAGTAAATTGATGAAGATGCCGTTTCCGATGTTTCCTTCAGAGTATTGCCATACAGACCATGCTAACATGGCGGTGATGACGAGATATTTGATGATTTTGTTAAGCATAAACCCCTTTTTTTGAAGGCTGCAAAGCTACCTAAAATGCGCTCAATCAGTGGCGAAACAGAAGTGGGAAATATGAAAGCCAGGAGATTATCTTTGGCTGAGGTGAAAGCACTGTTCATTCTTCTTTTGTTCTCCATCGGATTCTCGGCACTTGGGCAGGATCTTATCTACAAGAAAGATGGAACCACCCTCAAAGCCAAGGTGTATGAGGTAAGCAACGACAAGGTGCGTTACAAGATGTTTGAGAACCTAGGAGGACCTTTTTATTACACCTACAAAGGCGACATTGATCACATTGAATACGAGAATGGTTTTGTGGAAAGCTACGCCAGCATTCCTCAGCGAAAGCCAAGAAAACTTGGACTTGGCGCCAACATTGGAGGCCCAAGTATTTTCTATTCTGTGGAGCTGGATTATCGCATCAGTCACAATTTTGACCTGGAAGCAGGCTTTGGAAGAACTGGAGCCTGGGCAGGAGTGAATTATATGTTTAAAGATTTACGCTATGAATCTATCTCACCTTACATCGGTTTCATTGCCAACGTTTGGTTCATCAATGGATTTCAATATCAGGGCTTTTACGCGCCCTTAGGTGTCAGCGTGATGAATCAGAAACTCGGCATTGGTATTTCGGGCGAAGTTGCATGGATGAATCGTTTTACGGAGGTTAAAACCGTTTGGGCCGGACTTAAACTGAGTGCGCATTTCTAGCTATGAAAGGCTTTCTCTTGCTTCTCTTCGTATTGGTTTTTTCTCCTTTCGTGAAAGCCCAAGATGTCATGTACTTTCGGTCTGGCGACAGCCTTGAAGTGAAGCTGCTGGAAGTTGGAATTTCAGAAATTCGATATCGAAAATGGTCCAATCTGCAAGGGCCGCTTTACGTTTGCTTAAAGAAAGAGGTTGGTAGCATTCGATATGAAAACGGAGTGCTCGACAAGTTTCCATCTGCACCTCCGCCTATTGAAGTTGAAAAGAGAAGCAAACGCTACAGCTCTGGGAACCCACGAGGGTATTATCCATTTGGAATAGGCCTGAACATATTGGGCCCAACAGGAGTGTTTTCAACTGAAGCCAACTACCTCCTTAAGCCAAGCTTCGAGGCTCTCCTTGGATTAGGTATTGGAGGCGGCTATGCAGGTTTTCGATACCACATATTCGGCGGAACAGAAAAGCGCAGCACCCCGTATATTGGAGGTTTTGTAAATGTGGACTTAAGTGACATTATCCTAGTGGGTCAGCCAAGCTTATACTTTCCACTTGGCGTCGAATATCTGTCGAAGGAAGGCTTTTACTTTGCGCCAGAGTTCGCGGCATATTTTAGACGAATTCGTCTTAAATCCAAGCCTGCAGACATTGTACCCTATCTTGGGATTCGGGGGGGAATGCGTTTTCCTAAATAAGTAGATCGGCAAACTCTCTGTTGTTACTCAAGCGCGGAACCTTATTCTGACCACCAAGCTTTCCTCGTTTTTTCATTGCTTCGATAAAACCACCTTTTTGAACGGGAACAAGCTCCAACTCTTTTAAAATGTTTCCTTCTCGAAGGTCTCGGTAGTACACGTTTTTCTTCTGCATTAGCTCGTCGATAAAGCCCGCGATTTTGCTCAACTCCATACCTTCTTGCTCGAATTCTACGAACCACTGATGAAGAGGTAAGCCTTCCTTGGGTTTCACTTGAGGCGCTACATGAAATTCTCGTACGCTTAAGTAAAAAGCGTCAATAGCGGCTTTCATGCTGCTTTCAACTTCATGTCCGATCACATGTTCTCCAAATGCAGAAATGAAGTGTTTGATTCGTCCGGTTACCACCAAACGATAAGGTTTCAGCGAGGTAAATGCCACGGTATCGCCAATGCTGTATCCAAACAAACCGGCATTCGTATTTAGAATAAGCGCGTATTGTTCGCCGAGTTTTACTTCAGAAAGTGAGAGTCTGCTGGGATGCTCATTGTGGTATTCCGACATTGGAACAAACTCGTAAAAAATATCGGCGTCGAGGTTTAAGAGCAAACCCTCTCCCTCTTGGCGATCTTGGTAAGCGATGAATCCCTCAGAGGCGGGAAAGGTTTCGATGCTTGGGATATCAGCACCAATTAGGTCTTTGAAAGTAGCTCGATAGGGGTCGTAGTTTAAACCTCCGTACACGAAGAGCGAAAAATTGGGAAAGACTTCCAAGATGTTTGACTTCCCTGTTTTTTCGAGAATGTGTTCAAAATACATTTGCACCCAGGAAGGAATTCCTGAAATCAAGCGCATGTCTTCTTGCAGCGTTTCGTCTATGATGGTGTCTAATTTTTTCTCCCAATCTTCGATGCAATTGGCTTCCCAGCTCGGCATTCTATTTTTCTGTAAGTAGGAAGGAACATGATGAGCTACAATTCCTGAAAGCCTTCCTGTATCTACTCCATTTACCTTTTCAAGAGCTGGGGAGCCTTGCAGAAAGATCATTTTTCCATCTACGAAGGAGGATTGATTTGTTTCATGAATGTAGCTCAAGAGTGCATTGCGCGCTGCGCGCATGTGGTGACCAATGGAGTCTTTCGTAATTGGGATGTATTTGGCGCCCGAGGTGGTTCCTGAAGTTTTGCTCAAATACATGGGCCTACCGGGCCAACACACATTTTCTTCGCCATTCTTAATGCGATCAAAGTAGGGACGTAAATCTTCGTATTCCCGAATTGGAGCCGCTTCCCGAAATTCTTGAAAGCTGTGCACATCTTGAAAGTGATGATCCTTGCCGAAGGAGGTATGGGCTGCTTTCCGAAGCAACATTTCAAAGCTGCGCTCTTGCGCTCCATGTGGATGTTTCACCCACTTTTTGATGCCACGAACAATTTGTTTCGCGTAGACTTTAGATAGAGCAGCTTTTATTCCCACTTTTCAAAGAAAGGAATGAATCCCAAAGAATACATTTGCGTAAGGTGAAAAAGGAAGAGAAACGTCATATAGCCATTCTCGGATCTACGGGATCTATTGGCACACAGGCACTTGAAGTACTAGAAGGACAAGCAGACTTTTTTGAACTGGAATTGCTCACAGCTGGCCGAAACAGTGATTTGCTGATCAAGCAGGCAAAAAAGTTCAAGCCGAATACCGTCGTTATCGCCGACGAGGCACAATTTGATAAGGTGCGCGATGCGCTTTGGGAAGACGACATCAAGGTATTCGCGGGAGGTGATGCCATCGAGCAGGCTGTGGAGATGGAAGACATCGATGTGGTGCTTACCGCCATGGTGGGCTTCGCAGGATTAAAGCCAACCATACGTGCCATAGAAGCGGGAAAGTCGATTGCACTCGCTAATAAAGAAACACTCGTTGTAGCGGGTGAGTATATCACCAAACTGGCACAAGAAAAAGGGGTCAACATCTACCCCGTCGATTCAGAGCATTCGGCCATCTTCCAATGTTTAGTGGGTGAATTCCACAATCCCATCGAGAAGATTTATTTGACTGCTTCAGGAGGGCCTTTTCGCGGTAAGAAACGTGAAGATTTACTCGGAGTCACCAAAGTGCAGGCACTCAAACACCCCAATTGGGAAATGGGCGCCAAAATCACCATCGATTCTTCCAGCTTGATGAACAAAGGCCTTGAAGTAATCGAAGCTAAGTGGTTGTTCTCCTTGAAGCCGGAGCAGGTAGATGTTATTGTGCACCCGCAGTCCATCGTGCACTCCATCGTGCAATTTGAAGACGGTTCGATGAAAGCACAAATGGGGCTCCCCGACATGAAGCTTCCGATTCAATTTGCCTTGGCTTATCCTAATCGGAAGAAGACTTCTTTCCCACGCTTCCATTTTATGGATTACCCGCAGTTGACGTTTGAGAAGCCTGATATGGACACCTTCACCAATCTACAGTTGGCTTTCGACGCTCTAAATTCGGGTGGAAATGCCGCTTGTATTTTGAATGCAGCAAACGAAGTTTCAGTCCAACTTTTTCTTGAAGACAAAATCAAGTTCTTGGACATTGCCCGCATCAATGGTGAAACATTAGCCAAAGCTTTATTCATACAGAAACCCTCTCTAGAGCAGCTGTTCGAGACGGATGCGCATGCGCGAGAAGTGGCAAACTCGCTGGTTTAGAATAGGCACTAGAAAGTAAGGTAAGCGCCGGCCTGAGCATGACCCAGCTTGGTGTCTTGAGGTACAAACATCCCAGGAATGTTGTCCGTTGCCAGATACAATTGAAGCATTTTGATGCGATAGCTCGCAGCGAAACCAATGTTGAAAAAGGCACCATTGGAAATGGTATAGCTCGGGTTGATCTGAAAATCATCGTTGACGCGAATGGGAAGGGCAAGGTTCAAAGCAAGTATGGTTCTATCATAACCAGACTCCACCACATAGGTGCCGTTGATTGAAACTCGTTCGTTGACGCGATAAGATCCACTGAGGTAAATACTAAAAGCAGTATTGGTGCTGTATGAACTTGATTGGGTGTCTTGAAGGTTCAGTATGGATTTCAAGCTGTCGTTGATAAGCACAAAAGGATCCTCAGTTGAAACACCCACGCCTTGGTCTGCGAGGTCAAGAATGTCGAATCCGGTGAAGCTGTAATCATCGGTGCTCGTCTCAATCTGCTTTACATCTTGTTTCCAAGAAATGCGCCCAAGGTTGATCAAGGAGGCCGACAATCTGAAATCTTCGGTCACAGAATAATCGATGCCTAAGTCGACACCAAAACCGCTTCCTGTACCTCTGAGCGGAGTGGTGGAGAAAAGGCGGAAACTATCGTTTCTCGTAATGGTACTCATTCCAGCAGTTTGAAAAAGCGCTGAACCATTAAGGCTGAAGTCGTTGTAATCACCCTCGAAACTTGCCGCGTAGGAATTCTTTTCTGTGTGGATGTTGCTGATGCCATCGATGACGTTGACCTGAGCCCCAACATTGAGTTTTTCGTTAATCTGACGCGCTATTTTCAATCCGTATTCTCTATACCAATCGAAATGTATGGAGGTGGCTAGGTCGGCGCTTGCGTTTTTGAATGGTGCATTTCCTTCCCCTGCTAAGCGAATTAAATCGGGACTTAGATAAGAACGAAAATTTAGACGTTCACGAATGGAGAAGGTGAGGAAACTCTTTTCCCCAAGACGTATGCCAACAGAGATCCATTGCCAACTCAAATGGAGGTTTTGGAAGTTCTTGTCAGTGATGTCGTCGAGGATGTTCAAGGGTGTCAAATCCAGGCTGGCAGAGTCAGCATTGGGCTCAAGCAAGGAACTCAGTACAAATTCGTTGCTGCGCGATTGGAAGTATCCTTCACTGACGAAAGGCAATCCAATGATCAATTTATCCTGAGGAACCCAAGCCGGATTCAAGCTTAGAGAAGCTGCATGATTTGGCATGCTGTACATCGACAATGAGGACTGGGCTAGTGCCGAATTTCCTGGAAGCAGACTGACTAAAAATAGGATGCTGATCAGTTGCCTCATCGCTTGATCAATTTAGCTCCAGCTCTTAAGGTGAAGAGGTGATCTTTCACAACCACGTCGCCTTCTGTATCCAGAACTACCGAGATAACGGCCTTTGTGAAGGAAGGTAGTTCGATGAGGTCGTCGGAATTGAGAGATAGCAAGTAGGGGTCTTTCAAATTCGAAAAAGGATTTTCGTTTGTGCCTCCCCCAACTTCAAAGTCATCGAGCAAGAGCTTTGAATTCAGGAACTGCCCATCATAAAGTGTGATGCTCACGGTGGCTCCCATCGGGAAAGAATTCTCAGCCCCGAAATTCATATCTAGTTGTTCAATTTCACTCAGATCAAAGTCGAATTTGAACTCGGCAGTGTCGAGCAAAGCCAGGTTCTGAACCCGACCACTCAAAGGGATTTTCATCGTTGAGTTGACGGTGAAACCACTTGTATCCGTCATAAAATCAAGAGTAGTGTTGCTGTCGGCATTGGAGATGGCTTCAATTTGATGATAAAGCCATTTGGGCTTATCGCCGATGAGGTCGTTGATGTTTGAGTTTTCCCGGTTCATGTTGAGGAGCGTTGTAGCCGAGGCGCCAAAGTCCCCATAGGCAGGAAAATCGAGACTAAAAGGTTGTGGAAATGAACCCGTGGTTCCATTTGGGTCCCAAGCTGTAGGAGTGCTTGAGCCAACATCTAAGGCTTCAAGCTTCAAGAAATTAACATCTACAGGGAAGCCAAAAGAATTGATGATTTCAAACTCGAACTGTAGATCGTTGAAGAGTACGGAGCCTTCACCAAAGGCATCGAAGAGGGGTAAGAAAATAGAGTCCTCATCCAAACTAACCACCTGCTGACCAAAGTCGCCGTCCATGAAAGTGAAGCTGAGGTTTCTGTAGCCAAACTCTAAGATCAAACTGTCGTCGAATGCAGGAAGAGCGCCGTCCATACTGAGAATAATGTCGTAATTGAAACGATTGTAGGCCGGTATGGCTTGGGTAAAATCGAAAGCATAACCAGAAATATCGACCACCTTTTCGCTCACACTCAACACACCTCCGTTGCTCGTATCGAAGGCCAAAGTTTCGTCGTAGGATTCTATACCATTCGAAAGAGCGGGGATTTCAACACGCACATTTCCGGGCTTCGAGAAGGCTGAACTCAAACGCAAATAAGCTTCACCACTTCGCAGGTTGAGGTGTGCTACCTTCATTCCGTTGGGGGCATTGAAGGCGTATTGTTCGGT
>CAXAIH010000065.1:0-9038 GCA_963968755.1 uncultured Flavobacteriales bacterium | reverse complement strand
TTTTGCGTGAATTTGTTCCTCATTGATAAACCACTTTTTAATCACCGCTTGTTGCAACATCGATACCACGTTTGCAGTGAAGTAGTAATAACTCAAACCAGACGAGTAGGAGTTGAAGAAAAATAGAAGCATAAAAGGCATGATGTACATCATCACTTTCATCTGACCAGCTTGAGGTCCCGTGTTCATGGTCATCTGCATATTCGTTCTTGTGTAGAAGAATAAGGATGCAGCCATGAGCAGTGTAAAGAGACTTACGTGATTTCCGTAGAAGCTTGAAAGAAGTGGAATTTGAGCATCCCAAGTAAAAATCGCATCGTAGGTAGAAAGGTCTTCTGCCCATAAGAAATCTTGTTGCCTCAATTCAATGCTCGAAGGGAAAAAACGAAACATCGCATAGAGGATCGGCATCTGAAGGATCATCGGTATACATCCCGCAAGTGGATTTACTTTTGCTTCTTTATACAGAGCCATCACCGCCTGTTGCTTTTTCATCGGTTCAGCTTCCTTGTGCTTTTCGTTGATCTCGTCCATCTCTGGTTTCAAGACCTTCATTTTAGCCGAAGAGATGTAGTTCTTCCAAACCAAAGGGAACAGAATCACCTTGATGAAGATGGTAAGCAAGAGAATGATGATTCCATAGGTGATGTTTAATCCTTCCAAAAGGTTAAACACTGGAATGATTAAGAATTCGTTGGTCCAGCCAATGAAACCCCAACCAAGGTCGATCTGATCTTCCAAACCAACCCCAAACTCTTGAAGAATTTCATACTTGTTAGGACCGAAGTAGAACGAAAGGTTTGAGCTCGGGTTTGCTGTTTGATCTAAAGCTAAAGGGATACTTGCTGTTAAACGCTTTACGTAGTTGGACCCTTCAGCAACGTTTTGAGTTTCAACGTAGGCATCCTGCGCCTGAATACCTTGTTCTGAAATGATGACAGTAGAGAAGAATTGCTGTTTAAAGGCGATCCAGATGGTGGTTTCTTCAAGAACCTCCCTTTCGGCTTTACTCTCACCGATGTAGTCGGCATCGTCGTCCTGGTATTGGTAGAACATGGTCGTGTAAAGCTGCTGCTGCTTCACGCTCTTCTCTTTGCTTGGAGAAGCCATGGACCATTCGAAGTTCAGTTTGTTGTTATTGGCTACGGCGATATCGGCCAGTCCAACCATACTTACAGAATAATCGACTAAGTAGGAATCGCCATCCAAGGCATAGCGATACTCCATATATTTTGACGGGGAGCCGGCATACAGACGATAGGTGAATACCAGACGATCTTCTCCTTCCACACGAACATCCGCATCAGATGGTTCAAAGTAAAACTCAGATGAATTCAGGTATTTCCCTTCGTACAGAAAACTCATATTGAAGCGTGAAGAGTCCTCATCAAATAAGGTGAGGGACTTTTGCTCAAAGGTTTTGTACTCTTTCAGTTCTACCGAAACTGGTCGCCCACCTTTGTTTGAAAGAGTGAGGATCATCTTTTCGTTTTCGATGGTGGAGTAGGTTAACTCTCCATCACGAGCCGTTGAGAAGCCACCATATTGCATGGCTTGCTCCGCTTTCCATGCGGAGTCTGTTGTTTCGGTAACAACAGCTGGAGCTTCGTATACAGCCGTGTCTACAGCAGTTTCTAGCTTTGCTCTAGCCTCTGTTTCTTCTTGTGCTCTGAGCGAATCACGCTGGCTTTTGGCTGCTGCTAATTCCGCATCTGCAGGTTGTGTAAACCAAGAGTAGCCGATTAAAAGTGCGCCTATGATGAGAAGGCCTGTAAGGGTATTTCTATCCATTGGATGCAGAACTAAGCTTCAGCAACTTCCGATTGCACTTGAGCATGAACGCTCGAGACTTCGATGAAAGAGCAGAAGAGTGGATGGGGTGAAGCCACCGTACTTTTGTATTCAGGGTGAAACTGTGTGCCAATGAACCAAGGATGATCCGCCAACTCAACTATTTCCACCAAATCATTATCCGGATTTAAGCCCGAAGGAGTCATTCCGTTTTCTTCAAATTGACTTCGGTATGTATTGTTGAATTCGTACCTGTGTCTGTGACGTTCTGAAATTTCAGTGCGTCCATAAATCTTAGAGACGTGCGTACCCTCAGCCAAATTGCATCGATAAGCACCTAATCTCATGGTTCCTCCTTTGTTCACTATTCCCTGCTGACCTTCCATCAAGTCAATCACGCGATTTTTCGCATCAGATTTGGTCTCACCAGAGCAAGCATCTTCTAAATTCAGAACGTTTCGAGCGAACTCAATTACGGCACATTGCATGCCTAGGCAAATTCCTAAGAATGGAATTTTGTTCTCACGTGCGTACTGTATGGCTTGAATTTTACCCTCTATACCTCGTTCACCAAAGCCCGGCGCCACGATGATTCCGTGAGCTCTAGCAAGGTGTTTTCCAACATCACCATCGGTAAGGTCTTCTGAGTGAATCCAGTCTACTTCAACATCGCACTCATTCACTGCACCAGCATGCCCAACGGCTTCTGCGATCGATTTGTAAGAATCCTTGAGTTCCACGTATTTACCTACAAGGGCAATTCGAGTTTTTGTCGTCGGGTTTTTAAGCTTGTGCAAGAAGCTCTTCCAATTGTCTAAATCTGGCTCCCCATAAAGAGGGAGTTTCAACTTGTCCATCACAACTACATCCAGCTTCTCTTTGAGAAGCATCAAGGGAACGTCATAGATGGTATCCGCGTCAAGTGATTGCATCACCTCGTGTTGCTTGACATTACAGAAGATGGCAATTTTCTTACGCATCTCATCCGTCATTTCATACGAGGAGCGACAAACAACAATGTCTGCCTGAACACCGAGGCTCAGCAGCATCTTCACTGAATGCTGTGTTGGTTTGGTTTTAAGCTCACCAGATGCTTGTAGATATGGGATGTAAGTAAGGTGAATGCTTAACGCGTCATCACCCAAGTTGTACTTCATCTGGCGAAGTGCTTCAACATAAGGAAGAGATTCGATGTCTCCAACTGTTCCTCCAATCTCAGTAATAACGACTTCATAGAGGCCACTTTCACCAAGCTTTCGTACAGCGTTTTGAATTTCGTCGGTAATGTGCGGAATAACTTGCACTGTTTTACCGAGGTAGTCTCCTTTGCGCTCCTTGTTTATAACGTTGGAGTAGATTCTACCACTGGTGATGTTGTTGGCCTGACTGGTAGGAACGTTTAGGAAACGCTCATAATGTCCCAAGTCGAGATCAGTTTCTGCACCATCGTCCGTTACATAGCATTCACCATGCTCATAGGGATTAAGCGTACCAGGATCCACATTGATGTATGGATCTAATTTCATGATGGTTACTGAGTGGCCACGGGCTTGAAGGAGTTTCGCTAGAGAAGCGGAAACTATGCCTTTTCCAAGGCTGGAGGCAACACCTCCGGTAACAAATATATATTTACAATTTCCCGTCATTCACTCCGTAGATTGCGCCCTGAATACGGGATTCAAAAGTAGATAATTTATAGAGCTCACGCCCCTTATTCTAAGAGGAATTTCAGAAGCGCAGACTCATCCCGAAACTCGGTAGAATCGGAAGCTGATTCACGCGCTCATAAGACACGCGATCGAAGTAGAAAATGTTGGCTCTATTGTAGGCATTGGTAACTCCTGCATTCAGCTCCAATTCTGACACTTCCCCAAGGATAATCGTTCGCTTGATATTGAGGTCAAGTCGGTGATAATAAGGGAGTCGTTTTGAGTTTAGCTCTCCATAGAGGATTCCAACATTGTTCGTATTCGCAGTTGAGAAATCTGAATAGATTCCATCTTCAAAGGTGAATTTCTGATAGAATCCTTGTGTTGGAGTGAAGGGGAGACCACTTCCTAGATTCCAACGGGCAGCAACTTCCCAGTTGGCATTTTTCCCGAATCCGTATGTTCCAAGAAGGTTGATGTTGTGACGTCGATCGAATACAGGGAAGTACTCGCGTATGCCGTCCCATCTGCGAACGTAGGAGTGAGAATAAACAGCCCAGAGGTAGATGCGCTTGTATTCATACTTAAACACAAAATCCACTCCATAGGCATCTCCACTTTCGATGATGAAATCCTTTTTGAGGCTATCAGGCTTTTCGGAATTGTCTGCATTATCCTTGAAAATCTTGTCGCGGTTCACATTGGTCAGCTGCCCAAAACCTTTGTAATAACCTTCTACATTGATGTTCATTCTTCTGTTTAGGTCATACTCGGCTCCAAGAATGGCATGTGCAGATTTTTGAAGTTTGTGGGTTATGTCTCTCGTTGTTCCATCCTTTTGAGTGAATTCAGATTGAATGTCTTCGGGGCCAGAGAGGAAGCCATAGAAGAGATTCACAATATCTCTGTCTGAATTGGCGGCAATGAGGTTTTGAGAGTACAGACCACCGGCAAATTTGAAACGTAGATTTTTGGTAGCATTGAATTTCAATCCTAGACGCGGCTCAGGAGAGAAGGTTGTAAGCGTGGCGTAATAGTGCAGACGAAAACTCGGGTCAAATATCCACTTGCCACTGGTCAGTTTGGTTTTTCCGTAAATACCAAATTCGGTTGTGTTCTCCGTTTGGGTAATCTCTCGACCGAGAGGATTGAAAAATCGGAAGTCGGTAGAGAAACCGAGAAATTCAAATCCCCACTTCACTGTGTTTTCCCCCAAGAAGTAACTGAAATCAAGACCTAAGTTAAAGCCGTCGATGCTTGACCTTCGTTCACCAGCTCCTGCTTCTTCCAACAAAATATCGTAGGTACTGTAGGAGAAATCACCCGAGACGAGCACAGGCGAAGTAGCCGGCACCAAAACGAAATTGGATCCAAATCCCGTGTTATCCCAATTCAGACTAGAATTTTCACTGAAATTCACGCGATCGGTGAACTTTAAACCGAACAAATTGAACTTACTTCCGCTTTCTGTATTGAAGGAAACCTTTCCATAGAAGTCGTTAAAGTTAAAGGGTAGGCCTGCCGAATCAGCATAAGAGTATAAACTTTTGGAAGTTTGTTCTAAATAGGAAGTCTTTCCCGAGAACAAGTATGACACGGTTCCATCACCTTGCTTAACGGCTTTTTTCAAAGGACCTTCCAAGGAGAGCTTCGCGCCAAATGGGTTCGCACTAATTTTTCCAGTGTGATATCGTTTGTTCCCATCCTTCGTCGTGATGTCCATGATAGACGAAATACGACCGCCATATTCAGCATTAAAGCCACCCGTATAGACGTCGGCATTTCGAAGAATATCGTTGTCAAAAACAGAAAAGAGTCCAATGGAGTGAAATGGATTGTAGACATTCATTCCGTCGAGAAGTACTTTGTTTTGGATAGGCGACCCACCCCGGATATAGAGCTGTCCACCCTGGTCGCCTGTAAACACCACTCCTGGTAAAACTTGTAAGTATTGGGCGAGATCCGGCTGACCACCCACGGAAGGCATTTTGGTGATTTGCTTCGGAGTGAGCTTTGTCATAGACATCTTCACCTCTGTTCGCGCTTCTTCCTTTTCGGCGGAAACTTCGAAAGTTTCCAATTGAACGTTTTGCTCTTTGAGGTAAAGTTTGAGTGTTAGAATGGCGTCATCGGAAACACTTACTGCTTGTTCAAGCGTTTCGTAACCGAGGTAGGAAACCCGAATGACATAATCGCCTTTGGGAATTTTGTTGATGGAGTAAAATCCATTTTGATCAGTGGTTGAACCTGAGCTGGTCCCCTTCAAAACCACATTGGTGAAGATCACCGGTTCACCTGTTTTCTCGTCGTACACGAAGCCTCGAATGACTCCTGTTTGGGCCATAAGCACGATAGAGCTCAGAAAGAAAAAAACGAAAACTAGGCCTTTGAGCACGCGGAGCTATTAAGAGCGCCAAAGATATCTTTTCAGGCATTCGAACAGCATTCAATATTTAGGAGTGGTCAAATCGTGATTTAAAGGAGCAAGAACTGTAAGAGCGGAGAGGGAAGAGGGAAGAGGGAAGAGAGGAGTTGGAAGAGTGACTTTTTACATTTCCCCAAATCCCTTGCTAATATCCCAAATCCGCTTTGGCCCACATCTCATATCCACTGTAGCCCATGAATTTCAGTCACTCTGAGCCCGACGAAGAGGGTTAAGTAGGATATGGAAATGTGAAAATGTGGAAATATGCAGATGGGGGAATACGCTCAGACAACGAACAATTCTCAGGCCCGAACCTCAGGCCCAAATCTCTGGCTCAAATCCCTTGCCCAAATCCCAAATCCGGGAAAAAGATTACTTCTTTAACAGCTTGACATGAGCTTGCTCCCCTTTGGAGGTATTCAATAGAAACGAGTAGATGCCTTTGGCGCCTTCGAATTCCAGATCGATTTGATTACGATTTTCAAAGATCGCATCAAAAACCAAAGCGCCTTTGGAATCAAGGATTGGAACTTATGCTAGAGGTAACGCCAGTATTTGGATTAATATCTAATGTGGCAACCATTTCACCAGTGATGTACACATTACCGTATGGATCTACCACGATGTCGTTTAGCGTTTCAAATCTAGCGGCGCCTGAGGAGAATGCCCAATCGAAGCTTCCTGAGGAATCGATTTTGACGAAGAAAATGTCATCACCTCTCGCTGCATGTAGAAAGTGACTGCTGCCTGTGGCTGGATCTACATCAAGAGAATCTCGAAATTTTCCTCCGAGATAAATGTTTTGCCCTTGATCGACGGCAATGGCATTTACATGATTTAAAGTGTTCGCACTTGGAAAGCTAAAGGCATGGACAAAATCCCCATTTGAATCCATTTTCAAGACGAAAGGATCAATACCACTTTGGGAAGTTAGGTTGAAGGTTCCAGTCCCCGGGTCAAAGTCCTTTGTTCCAAAGAATGCGCTTGTTTTATATAAGGTTTTGGACGCGTCAATAACCAGCTCGTTTCTAGAATTTCCAGAGATAATCGTCGATGCGAAATCCACGCCGACTTGGGCGAGTATGAGAAAGGGAATGGATAGAAAAGACAATGATAAAGAAGATTTTTCGCGGTTGATTTTTGAGCGATTACGGCAATTTGGCGCAAAGTTCGATTAATTCTTTGCAAAGAGAAATGACCTATGGCAGGAGCATTCAATGCTATCTTATTTCAAAATTCTCACCATCAACTCTTCGAGCAACTCTCCATCTGAAACAGAAACATTGCCCAAGCCTTTCGTCTTGAGGTCGTATTCGCGCAAAAGGGAGATGGCTTGTGCCGACTGACGCGCATTAAAGGCATGGGATGCTTTCACAAGTTCACGGGCCACAAAAGGACGCACACCCAGGGCCGTTTCAACATGCTTCGGATGATGATCCTGCATATAATGGATGGCGAGAATCTTTGAAAAGTGATTGTACAAGACACCTAAAATCACCACCAGCGGATGTTCCTTCGGATTGGCCCTGAAGTATTTGACAATTTTGAAAACCTGTTCTACTTTGCGTTCGCTCAGCTTATTGAGCAACTCAAATACATTGTAGTCTTTACTGATTCCAATGTAACGCTCAACATGCGTATCCTGAATCTCTTCGCCTTCCTTTAAGTTGATCACAAGCTTCTCCAACTCTCCCGCCATCCGAGCTAGGTCGTTGCCAATGTATTCGGCAAGCAAGATCACCGCTTTCTGACTGATCTTCAGCTTGTGCGATTTCGCATAGCCTTGAATCCAGTCGGGAAGCTGATTTTCGTACATCTTTTTTGTCTCGAGGTACAGGGCCAGCTTCGAGACTTTCTTGCCAAAGGATTTCCGGCGATCTGGTTTCTTGTATTTATAACAGATGACCAGCACCGTAGTATCCGTAGGATGCTCGATGTAGGATTCTAACTTTTCGATGCCGCGCATACTCTGCGCTTCCTTGATCATCACCAGCTGTCGTTCGGCCATCATGGGGAATCGACGCGCTGCCTCAATGATGTGTGAAGCATCGGCTTCCTTGCCATAAACAACCGTCTGGTTGAAGGCTTTCTCAGATTCGTCGAGAAGGTGTTCTTCTAAGTGGTTCGAAATGAGGTCGATGTAGTAGGCTTCTTCACCGCACAGGAAGTAAACAGGCTTCACCTGACCTCCTTTAATTTCATCCAATATGCTCACGGCTTCTACCACGGGGTAAAAGTAGAAATTCGTTCATCTTTGAGGCGATGAAAATCCGAGAAGTAGCAGGTGTTCAAGAAGTCTTCGATCCTGTTCGCAAGAAATACGTGAAACTCACTCCCGAAGAGCAGGTCCGACAACAATGGATCAACTACCTCAACACCGAACTTGGATACCCGCTGAACCTCATGGAGGTAGAACGTAAGGTTGAAATTCTTGGAATGAGCCAACGCCTAGATTTACTCTGCAGGAACAAGAATGCTGAGATCTTCCTGCTCATCGAGTGCAAAGCGCCGGAAGTGAAAATCAATCAAAAAGTATTCGATCAGGCCGCACGATACAATACCGTTCTGAAAGCTCCTTACCTCCTCGTGAGCAATGGTCAGGATCATTTCATTGCCAAAATCGACTTTCAAGAACAAAATCACCACTTCGTCGAAGAAATACCGCCGTTCACTGGCGAAGAATAATCCGAAAGCACCATTAAGTACCTTTGAAACATGCGCAGCGTCCGTGCGATTCTACTTCTTTTCTTATTCGCTGCTTGGAATCTACAAGCGCAAGTGAAGATGTATTTTGCGTCTCAAACCGCATTGGAAAAAGCCCAAACCAATAAGCATATCGATGTCTACGAATATGCGGCGACAGATCAGCTGCTGGAATACGCCAGTCAACATAATCTCTTCTACAAGAAGCCCTTTGAAGGGCTTCTTGCTCTGCGTTTATCACTTAATGAAATTCGTGCACTCCTTGAGCAAAATTTTGTTGAGCAGCTAGATTTGAACCCGAACAAAGGGGAAGTGCTCAGCAACAATTCTGTGAAATTGACCAAAGTGCTTTACGTTAAAGAGGGCTTCGATGGTATTCCTTATTCTGGGAAAGGTGTCCTACTCGGGATTATAGATGCGGGCATCGATTTTAATCACCCCGATTTCCAAGACGATTCTGGGAAAACTAG
>CAXAIH010000064.1:0-9054 GCA_963968755.1 uncultured Flavobacteriales bacterium | reverse complement strand
CCAGCGGTACCCATGTTATCACCACGTCCGCGCTTGAAGTTGGCCAACATTTCACCGATGTATTTTTCTTCTGGGTTACGGAGTGCATGTCCATTCCATGGCCACAACCTTCGTTCGATTACGCGCTCACCAAGTGAGTTTCCAATGAGTCCGTATGCAGCGTATTCCCACTCGGCTTCCGTTGGTAGTCTGAATTTAGGAAGCATGATTCCATCTTCCATCTTCACGCGACGATAACCGGTTCCAATAGGATTGTGATCTGGAACTCCTTCAATTCGTTTTCCACTCTCGTACTGCCCCATGTAATAAGCGTCGGTGTTGAAGTTGTCTTCACCAATTTGGTTTACATAATGCTCAAGGATTCCTTCACGGATGAGGATAAACTCGTTCACACGATCAGAACGCCAGCTGCAAAAGTCGTTTGCTTGCAACCAATCCACTCCTACAACTGGATAATCACGGTAGGCTGGGTGACGCAGGTAATACTCAACGTAAGGTTCGTTGTAGGCCAATTTAGATCTCCAAACTAAGGTATCTGGAAGAGCTTTCTTCACTACTTCTGGATAATCAAGTCCGAATACGCGATCCAACCAGTAGAGGTATTCCAACCAGTGGTGGTTCGTCATTTCAGTTTCATCCATATAGAACGAAGAGACGGTAGCACGACGTGGAACATTGTTCCAATCGTACAATACATCTTGTTCGATACGACCCATGGTGAACGTACCACCTTCGATGAGTACGAGGTTTGGACCAGTTTCTTGATCTTCGAAAGGAGCTTTTTGAAAACCTCCATTCTTGGGGTCGTTGTAGTTCCAGCCGGTAATCGAGGATTGCTCGAATCCGCAAGAGGAAATTAGTACAGCGACTATTCCAAGGCTTAGTAGACGAAACGCTCTCATTTTCTTGTAGTTAACTTGAAGCAATTATACAGTTAGAATTTCGGACAGTTGATATAACGGAACTTTACACGTTTTGGTTTACAGTCGAACAACAAGGCAACAGAAACCTCATGCGAGCCTCCAGTGTTGTTGGTCAATTTTGAAATTGTAAGATCATAAGAATAACCAAACCGCATATAATCCGTGTGCAATCCAAATAGTGCCACGAAAGATTCTTGTTTAAGGCCATTGATGGCGCTATTGTTTGTTCTGAACCAGAGACCACCTACAATGGGTCCTTTGGTTGCATAAATTCCTAAAAAGGCTTTGTTGGCATTAGGACTTGTGAAGGTTCCACCTTGCTGAGAGTATAAAAAGTTAGGTGATATCGAACCTTCTTTTGGGAAACGTTTGTTTAAGGGAATGACAAAACCTGCATGTGCCGTATACTTTCGGGGAAGCCGCGTGACGTCAGCAGACAAGAACTGCTCACTTGGTTCAGTTAGGTGGTGCACAGAAAGACCTCCATAGAAATATTTCGTGTAAGCCACGGCTCCTGTAGAGAAGTCAGCCATTTTCACATTGTCCCGTCCTGGCGTTTCATTCGTCTGATAAATGAAGCCATAACGCTCGTCGATCATATCGCCAAAGGTCAACTTCGACCAGTCGATGCTCTTTTGAATGTAACTAGCCTGCAGTCCGAAGCGAATGCTCAACTTTCGGTTCACGGGTAAGTTATATGAGTAAAGACCGCTTGCGTAATAGTTATTGAATACTTGATTTCCACTCTGATCATTCACGACCTGAATCCCCAATCCACCGTTAAATGCATCCACATGTTGGTCATAACTTACTGCGTATGTCACGTAGTTGACACCTCCGAATACCGTCTTAGGCCATTGATTACGGTAATTTGCAACAACGCGAGGACAGCGTTCAACACCAGTAAGCGCAGGGTTGAGATACAGCGGGTTCGCATAGAACTGAGTGAACATAGGATCCTGTGCCTGTGTTGATAGACTAACCAACGCAAGTAGGAATATAGACGTATATTTTTTAAGACAGTTCACGCTTACTTTCATGGGCTGCAACTGTCAAAGATAGGAATAAATCCATTCCGCTAATTCTAGAAGGCTTCGCTGAGAAGTTATTAGACAATAAATGAGATAAGGTGTCGTTTTTTGAGCACCGAACCAATTTGAAACCGATTTTCGCAACTTAAAGATGAACAAGGAGCTTTTGAATCCCTTTCTTCCTAGCCTTCTATTGTGTTTTCTTGCGATGGGGTCTCTAGCGCAAACTCATGGTCCATATAAGTTGGAATGGGCGGAGATTGCTATTGAGCGCCTAGATGAGCAGAACACGAAGAGTTTTTTGAGTTTTAGGGATGCCTCATACCCAAACTCAATGAATCAGCTTCCGCATTTCAGCGAGCGTTATCAAATTGGCTCAGATGTCTCAAGTGTAGAAGCAGAAGTTAAAATAGTTGCTTCTGAACGTTTTTCGAGCGAAGAAGCAGAACTCTTGAAAGCAGCTAAGTTGTCGGTTGGGACTCCTCCTAGAGTACAAGTCAACCTGCATGAACTCAAAGGGAAATACTATGCCTATGTAAATCTCATGCCGATACTGAGAACTGGAGAAAACACCTTTACGAAGCTTACGGAGTTTGAGATTGAACTGATTTTCAAGAAAAGTGCTCGACCGAAAAGAGCCAATGCCCGTGGTTTTGCAGGAAGTTCCGTTTTAGGCGCTGGAACATGGTTTAAGCTTGGTGTGTGGGAAGATGCGGTTTACCGGATTGACTACAATTATTTGAAAAGCTTGGGTTGGGATCTGAATGCAGTTGCTTCCAACGACATCAGCATTTATGGAAACGCAACTGGAATGTTGCCCGTCGACAACGCCGTGTGGAGGCCAGACGATCTTCACGAAAATGCAGTTCAGGTAGTGGATGGTGGCGACAATAAAATCGATGATGGAGACTACATTCTATTTTATGGTCGCGGACCTCACAGGTGGAATTACACCGGAAGTAAATTTAACCACGACCGAAATATTTTCTCTGACACCGCCTTCTACTTTATAACGCACGACGCTCCATCGAATGGTACTCGGAGAATTTCAAGTCGAGCAAGTTTGACTTCTCAGGGCGCTGAGACGACAAGCTTCGATTATTTGGACATTCACGAAAGAGAGAGTAAAAATCTTATTAAATCAGGTCGCCTTTGGTTTGGGGAAACCTTTGACGTTGATCAAGACCAAACCATCGAATTCGAAGTCCCGAACATAGTGACTACCGAAGATGCGCACCTCAAATATCAATTTGCATTAAGAACTATCCGTGGTACGAGCACTATGGATATAAATGTTAGAGCTGGACCAAGCGCCCAACTGGATGACAATGGAGGTGTTTCAGGCGTTTATTACGAATCCTATGCTCGCCTTCGAGCGAATGAACTGACCTTTGAGCCAAGTGGAAATGTGATTGTCGATTTGAAGTTTTCAAAAGGAAATGCCGATGCCAATGCTTGGTTGGATTTCATTGAACTTCATGCAAGAAGATCCTTGGTCATGCAAGGAGATCAGCTTCAATTTCGTGATGTAGAAGCAGCTACCGGACAAAACGTGAAGTACACCATGAGTGGAATCACTCCTCAATTGAAGATTTGGGACATAACCAATCCTTGGCAGGTTGCTGAGCAGAACTTCATCTATAATTCTGGTGAAGCGAGTTTCACGGTCGCCCAGGATACCTTGAAAGAGTTTGTTGCTTTTTACAGCACGAATTTTAAAAGCCCAGCAGTTATTGGAGAAATTGAAAACCAAAATTTGCATGCTCAGTTTTCCGAATATCCCGACCTTATAATAGTCACTCCAAAACTTCTTGAGAGTGCTGCTCAAGATTTGGCTCAGTTTAGAAGGGAAGAAGACGGTTTGGACGTGTTGGTTGCTCGAACGGAGCAGATTTACAATGAATTCTCAAGCGGAGCCCAAGACATTACAGCCATAAAGGACTTTGTCCGCATATTCTATGAAGGTGCTGCCGGCGACCCCGAAAAAACACCTCGTTACCTCTTACTCTTTGGAGATGCTTCCTACGACTACAAAGATCGCTATAGCGGAAATACCAATTTGGTGCCTACCTACGAATCTGGTCAGTCCATGGAGGTGACCACTTCCTATGCCAGCGACGACTACTACGGACTTGTAGGGCCATTTGATAAAGACCGTCCTTCTGAATTGATTAAGATAGGAATCGGAAGACTTCCGATTAAAAACCTGACTGAAGCTCAAAACGCAGTTCGGAAACTGAAGCGTTATCAATCCCCAGAATCTTTAGGTTCTTGGAGGAATCGTATTTCGTTCATCGGGGATGATGAGGATGGAAAGATTCACATGCGCGATGCTGATAGTTTATCGCTCATCTTAGATACACTATACAAGGACTACAACATCGAGCGGATTTATTTCGATGCTTACAAACAAGAGAGCACTCCAGGTGGTGAGCGTTATCCGGGTGTAAATGATGCCTTGAACGAGACCATGCGAAGAGGAGCACTTACTATCTCCTACGTAGGTCATGGTGGCGAATTGGGATGGGCACATGAGCGTGTCCTAGAAATTGCGGACATCAACAAATGGTCGAATCGATTTGCTATGCCACTTTACATCACGGCGACCTGTGAGTTTTCTCGTTTTGATGATCCTCAGCGGACTTCGGCAGGTGAATTTGTGTTCTTGAATCCAGACGGTGGCGGAATAGGTTTGTTGACGACAACTCGATTGGTTTATTCTACACCAAATTTCAGATTAGGAAAGGCATTTAATAGAGTGGCTTACGAAGAATTGCCGGGTGGTGGGCGTCCGAGAATTGGGGACCTTATTCTTCAAACGAAAACTACTCCCGGAAATCAATCCGTGAATTCGCGCGTTTTTGCGGTTCTCGGCGACCCTTCCATGCAGTTAGCTTACCCAAAGTACAATGTGGTAACTACCCAAGTTCCAGATACCATGAAAGCCTTAGATAAAGTGACCCTGAGTGGTTACATCGAAGATTTGAATGGAAGCAAAATGACGGGCTTTAATGGAACCATATACCCGCTTGTTTTTGATAAGAAGAAAGCCATACAAACATTGAACAATGATGGTATCGGTTCTTTCACCTTCTTCGATCGAAGCAGTGTTATATTCAGAGGAAAGGCCAAAGTCAAAAACGGCGATTTCTCCTCCACCTTCGTAGTGCCTAAAGATGTATCCATTCTATATGGAGGAGGGAAAGTCAGCTACTACGCCGACAATGGAGATGAAGATGCGAATGGCTATTACGATTCATTTATTGTAGGTGGTCGAAATGCCGATGCTCCCGAGGACAACGAAGGGCCAGAAGTTTCCTTGTTCATGAATGATGAGAATTTTGTGCGAGGTGGAATTACCAATGAAAGTCCAGATCTATATGGGGTATTGTTTGACGAGAATGGAATCAATACTGCAGGAAATGGTGTAGGTCATGACATTGTTGCAACCCTCGATGCGAATACGGCCAATGCGATTGTGCTAAACGATTATTATGAAAGTGAAGAAGACTCCTACCAGAATGGTGAGGTGCGATACCCTCTTTCTGATTTGAAGCCCGGAACGCACACTTTACACCTTAAGGCATGGGATGTTTACAACAACTCAGGGGAGTCGGAAACGGAATTTCTTGTGACCCAAAGCGCACAATTCGCCCTTTACCACGTTTTGAATTACCCAAACCCATTTACTACGAATACCGATTTTTACTTTGAACACAACCTTCCAGATCAAGACTTGCAAGTGAGAGTTCAGATTTTTACCATTTCAGGAAGAAGTGTGAAAACCATCGATGGTTTCTACAATTCCAAAGGTTTTCGCATCGGTCCTATCAATTGGGATGGACGTGATGAATTTGGTGACCCTCTAGCCAAAGGGGCTTATGTTTACCAACTTAAGGTGATTGCACCTTCTGGAGAAACTGCGCGTAAATTCGAAAAATTGGTCATATTAAACTAGCGCTATCAGAAGATGTATATTTGTGCACTTTTCCAAAACCATAAGCATTTGAATAAGGTTTCCGCAGCCCTTCTAAGTTTCAGTTTAATAGCGTGTGCTTCTCTAGAAACTCAAGCCCAACAAACTGTCGGAATTAGTCAGCTGACTGGTGGCAATAGATTGAATACAATTACCACTGCCGTTCCATTTCTTTTGATTTCTCCCGATTCTAGAGCAGGAGGAATGGGAGACATTGGCGCAGCGACTTCACCAGATGTGCACTCTGCCCACTGGAATGCCGCTAAGCTTGTGAAAGCCGATCGAACTCTGGGTTTGGGTGCTAGCTTCACGCCATGGTTGAAGGAATTGGTGAGCGACATCTACCTTTCTTACTTAACAGGATACAAGAAGTTTACGGACAATACTGTTGTTGGAGGTTCAATGCGCTACTTCTCCCTCGGTGATATTATTTTCACGGATAACAACGGAAATGAAATTCGTCCCTTCCGACCAAATGAATTTGCTTTAGACGCATTCGTGGGAACACGTTTAACCGATTACATTTCTGGAGCAGTAGCCTTCAGATTCATCAACTCAAACCTCACTGGAGGAATACCAGTAGCAGGAGCGGCGACCAAACCCGGTCGTTCTGTTGCAGCGGACATTTCTTCTTATTTCGAATACCCCGATTTAGAGGTCGGAGGCTACGATGCTGAGATTGCTGCCGGAATTGCCATCACCAATATTGGTGGTAAGATGTCTTATTCAAACAACGCAGGTTCTGATTTTCTTCCAATGAATCTTCGCCTCGGGCCAAGACTTACGGTGAATCTCGATGATTACAACTCCATCACCTGGGCTTTCGATTTGAATAAGTTGTTGGTTCCAACACCCCCGATTTACAAAACAGATGCTAGCGGTAATCTAGTTACAAATGCAGACGGATTGGTTATTGGAGCTGGACAAGACCCAGATCGTCCTGTGGCTTCTGGATTGTTTGGATCACTCACCGATGCTCCAGGTACTCCGCTTTTTGACGATCAAGGAAACTACCTAGAGAACCCAGACGGATCCTACCAAGTAGAAGGGGGAAGTCGCTTCAAGGAGGAAATGCGTGAAATCAATTTCGCGACAGGCTTAGAATATTGGTACGATAATCAGTTTGCTGTGCGAGGTGGTTATTTTCACGAAAGCGCCTTGAAAGGAAATAGAAAGTATATGACCTTCGGAGCTGGTTTGCGCTTCAATGTATTTGGTATTGATGCGGCTTATTTGGTGCCAGCATATTTCGGTTCTGCTACGCCTCAAAGCAACCCATTGAAAAACACTTGGAGGATTAGTTTAACCTTTGATTTCGATGCTTTGAAGGATCAAAATAAAGCATCCCAAGCCGGCGATTCATGACAATCCGCGTAGGCTTCGGCTACGATATTCATCAATTTTCTGAAGGAAGAGAACTACACCTTGGTGGTGTTCAACTCGAGCATGAAAAAGGACTGCTAGGGCACTCCGATGCAGATGTGCTTTTGCACGCCGTTATGGATGCTATGTTGGGTGCCGCTAATATGCGCGATATCGGATTTCATTTTCCAGATACTTCCGCAGATTACAAGGGTGCCGATAGTAAAGTATTAGCCAAACAAGTTTCTGAACTTATCCAATCAAAAGGTTATTCCTTGATAAATGTGGATGCTACTGTCTGTATGGAAAAACCAAAGCTAAATCCACACATTCCGGAGATGCAAGAGCGCATGTCAACTTTGTTTGATGTAGATGCTGACGCTATTTCTATCAAAGCTACCACCAGCGAGAAAATGGGTTTTGTCGGTCAGGAATTAGGTGCTAAGGCTTATGCGGTTGTACTCATACAGAAGTCATGAAGGCAGAGAAGATTGAGATAAACTACAAGAGCTACAAGTCGACTTCTGAACTGTCAGAAGCAGATGCAGATCTGTTGCGTCGAGCTGAAGAAGCTCGAACAAATGCCTATGCGCCATACTCCAATTTTCATGTTGGAGCTGCAGTTCGAATGGAGACGGGCGAGATCATCATAGGGACAAATCAAGAAAACGCTGCTTATCCTTCAGGTATGTGCGCCGAAAGAGTCGCTCTTTATTATGCTGGAAGTCAATTTCCCAATGTGGTCATCGATGCCATAGCGGTCAGCGCGCCTTCAGCAAATGCCTTACCCGTTCCACCTTGCGGTTCTTGTCGTCAAGTGCTTTTGGAAAATGAACAAAGGCAAATCAAGAATATTCGCGTTTTAATCGGCCAAACCAAGGGTAAAATCATTGAGTTTGATGGCTCGGAGAGCCTATTACCGCTCGCTTTCAAGGAGAGCTTTCTTCGCTAATCTCGAACACCTTTTCTTATACATTTGTAAGCCTCAAAAGCAAAATAGCCATGCCTACAAAAACCGTATCAAAAAGCAAGTTTAGCAAGAAGACCTACATGCAATGGTATGAGTCGATGTTGATCATGAGAAAATTTGAAGAGAAGTGTGCCCAGTTGTACCTCCAGCAAAAGTTTGGTGGGTTTCTTCACTTGTATATTGGTCAAGAAGCGGTTGTCGCGGGAACTGTTTCTGCCACTAAGCTAAGCGATAAGCATATGACTGCATATCGAGATCATGCTCATCCAATTGGTTTGGGGATGCATCCAAAGTACATTATGGCCGAGCTCTACGGACGTCAAACAGGATGTTCAAAAGGGAAAGGTGGTTCCATGCACATGTTCGATAAAGACCGCAACTTCATGGGTGGTCACGGTATTGTTGGAGCTCAAATTCCAATGGGAGCTGGATTGGCCTTTGCTGAACAGTATAAAGGGACAAAAAATGTTTCGGTCGTTTCTATGGGCGATGGAGCGGTGCGTCAAGGTGCTCTTCATGAAACCTTCAACATGGCCATGAAGTGGAAGTTGCCTGTAATTTTTGTCATTGAAAACAACAACTACGCGATGGGAACCTCGGTGGAGCGCACCACCAACGTTACAGATCTTTCTAAGATGGGCGATTCCTATGAGATGCCTTCTGAAGCAGTAAACGGAATGCGCTGTGAGGATGTGCACTATGCTATGGAGCGCGCCTCTGATCGTACGCTTACTGGATAACACACAACCTTACTCCAGTTTCGTACGTATTGATTGTAGGTGCATTCAATTT
>CAXAIH010000063.1:0-9166 GCA_963968755.1 uncultured Flavobacteriales bacterium | reverse complement strand
AGGCTGGGTGTGGCCTCCGTTACGGAGTACTACCCAGTGGCTATGGAGCTTGGTGATTTTCTCGCCGTGATGGCCACCGTACTTGTGCTAGGCTTCATCGCTGCATATCTGCCTGTGCGATTCGTACTTCGAAAAGTTTAGCTCAAGTTTTGCGCAAGAAATGTAGGATGCCTTCCAAGCACTCCTCTTCAGCTTCAATGTGACTCATATGACCAGATTGACTCAGCACCACGGACTCAATCTTGTTTGAAAGCTTCAGCTGTGAAGTGTAGCTTTCGAAAGGAATCACCGGATCTTTCTTACCGATGATGAAGTGGATTGGATAGGCGGGAAATTTCAAAAGTATTTCACGGCTTGGCCGCAAACGCATCCCTTCAAGTGCAGCTAGAACTCCTTTTTTGCTGGTGTTGAGCGCCAAACTTTTGACCGCTTGTACTTCTTCCTTAAATACCCTTCGGTGTTTATACCGAAACAGTCCCGGGATGGCTAAGCGGATGAAGCTTTTGTGATTTTCTTTTACCAATTCCTTCGCGCGAAGGCGGTCCTTCTTCTTTTGAGGACTGTCGGCTTTTGCGGTGCTGTTCATCAAGCAAATACCTTTTACAGAATCTGGGTAGAGATCGACAAAAGCCAATGCAACGTATCCGCCCATAGAATGACCAATAAGCGCTGCCTTTCGTTTCCCAAGGTGCTTCAACAGCGCTTCGCAACATTCGGCAAAGTCTTCCATTCGGTGCACATACCCGAGGGAATCCGATTGGCCATGACCTGGGAGATCTATACAAATTGGGTCGAGGGAATCAGGTAGTTTTTGGACGATTGAATCCCACATTTCCGAGGATTCTAGAAAGCCATGCAGGAAGAAAACAGCCTTGCCCTGGCCGCGGTGATGATAGCGAATGGAACTTCCCTTAAAGTCGAAAAAGGCTTCCTTCATTAAACTCAACGGCTCATAAGACCTTCAATCTCCTCTACTTCGATGGGAATGCTCGCCATCAAATCAACAGGTGCGTCTTTGGTGACGAGTAGGTCGTTTTCAATTCGGATGCCCAAACTCTCTTCTTGAATGTAGATTCCCGGTTCGCAGGTGAATACATTTCCTGCTTGAATAGGCTCCACCCAACTACCAACGTCGTGCGTATCGATGCCGAGGTAATGTGAGGTGCCATGCATGAAGTATTTCTTGTAGGCTGGCCAATCTGGGTTCTGATTCTTCATGTCTGTTTTGTCGATCAACTTCAAGCCCAACAACTCACTTTCCATCAGCTTACCAACCTCTTTGTGGTAGTCGTTCAATTTCGTTCCAGGACGAAGCATTTGAATGGAATCGCGTTGCACACGAAGAACTGCATTGTATACTTCTTTCTGACGTTTGGTGAATTTGCCATTCACGGGAACACATCGGGTTAAATCCGCGTCGTAATTGCCATATTCAGCCCCAATGTCCATCAGAATAATGTCGCCGTCTTTGCACTCTTGATTGTTCAAAATATAGTGCAGAACGCAGGCGTTGAAGCCAGAGGCGATGATAGGTGTGTAGGCAAATCCACTTGCTCGGTTACTAATAAATTCATGGATAACCTCTGCTTCAATTTGGTATTCCATAACACCGGGCTTTATGAAATCGAGCACGCGACGAAAGCCTTTTTCGGTAATGTCGCATGCAGTTTGAAGAAGCTCAATTTCTTCCGGCTCTTTAACAGCCCTCAGGTTGTGCATGATCGGGTTTACCCGTTCGTATCTGTGAAGTGGGTATTCTATTTTGCACCATTCCAAGAAACGTGCATCGCGGGTTTCGACCTCCACTTTTGCACGCAAATGTTCATTGGTGTTTAGATACACGCGATCTGCCTCAGACATCAATGTTTTGAAAATCGTTTCAAACTGATCCAACCAATAGACGGTTTTAATTCCTGAAGTATCGAAGGCCGTTTCTTTCGAGAGTTTTTCACCCTCCCAAATGGCAATCGTTTCAGATGTTTCTTTCAAGAAGAGAATTTCTCTATGCTTCTCATTGGAGGCCTCTGGAAAGAGAACAAGAATGCTTTCTTCTTGATCAACCCCACTCAGATAAAATATGTCGGCATGTTGCTTGAAGGCAAGAGTTCCGTCTCCTCCGGTTGGAAATATATCATTGGAATTAAAAACTGCCAGACTCTTCTTTTTGAGCTTCTTATTGAACTTCTTTCGGTTCTTTTCAAAGAGTGTTTTGGAGATCGGGAGGTATTTCATATCGAGCTACGTTAAATGCCTAAGGCGTCTTAGCTGGCCTTGCGTCTGTCAAATAAAATCCTTTTTCTCTTTGGTAGGTCATCGCCTTGAATCAATTGACGAAAATCACCCTTGTCTACAATTGACCATTGACTAAGCATCAGCACCTGAGAATCAAGTGATTGCACATCAGTGAACAAAAGGTCGCCTGAACTAGTTTTTTAACTAATGCGGAAAGCTTGTAAAACAATTGCTTATCTCACCTCACCGACTAATTTTGCCCGAGTTAAAAAGCGAAAGACATGAGTTCTCAAGGTCTTATTAAATCCTCCATCGGTCGAAAACTTTGGATGTCACTTACGGGCTTATTTTTAGTCCTTTTTCTTGCAGTTCACCTTGCAGGAAATCTTCAATTGATTTATGGAACCCAAGATGGTTTTAATGAATACACAAAATTCATGACTACCTTTCCACTCATCAAAATTGTGAGCTACCTGCTTTACGCGAGTATTGTGCTGCACGTAGTAGATGGCATCATACTGGCCCGAGCCAACAGAGCTGCTCGTCCCGTGCGTTATGCGATGGATAAGCCGAGTGAAAACTCTTCCTGGGCTTCAAGAAGCATGGCCCTGTTGGGTGTAATAACTCTCGTCTTTCTTATCATCCACATGAAGTCCTTTTGGTACGAAATGCACTTCGGAAGTGTGCCTTTGGATGCCAATGGAAATAAAGATTTGTACACCATTACCATGGCAGCCTTTGAGAACCCATTTTACTCACTGCTATACGTAATCTGCATGATCGCTCTAGGTTTTCACCTTTCGCATGGTATTCAATCGGCCTTTCAAACACTAGGCTTAAACCACCCTGGCTACACTCCAGGCATTAAGAAATTTGGAAACATTTTCGCTTGGCTCATGAGTGCCTTGTTCGCGTTGATTCCCATTTGGATTTACCTGACTTAAAAAATATAGGATGGCAGTATTAGATTCTAAAACTCCAGAAGGTCCAATTGATAAGAAGTGGACCAAACACAAAAACGAAGTCAACGTCGTTAACCCGGCCAACAAGCGTCTTATCGACGTGATTGTTGTTGGTACTGGCCTAGCAGGAGCTTCGGCTGCAGCCACACTCGCTGAGTTGGGTTATAAGGTGAAAGCTTTTTGTTATCAGGACTCACCTCGACGAGCGCACTCCATTGCTGCTCAAGGAGGAATCAACGCAGCAAAAAATTATCAAGGCGACAATGATTCTACCTACCGTCTCTTTTACGACACGGTGAAAGGGGGAGATTATCGCTCGAGAGAATCCAATGTATATCGACTTGCAGAGGTTTCTGCCAATATCATCGACCAATGTGTTGCTCAAGGGGTGCCATTTGCAAGAGAGTACGGTGGCCTTTTGGATAACAGATCCTTTGGAGGTGTGCTGGTTTCAAGAACTTTTTACGCGAAAGGGCAAACTGGACAGCAGTTGCTTCTAGGAGCCTACTCCGCAATGAACCGCCAAATTGGAATGGGCCGAATCCAACAATACAACCGTCATGAAATGCTCGACGTCGTTGTAGTGGATGGAAAAGCCCGAGGTATCATCGCAAGAAATTTGGTGACTGGAGAAATAGAGCGCCATGGTGCACATGCTGTGTTGATTTGCTCAGGAGGATACGGAAATGTCTTTTTCCTCTCTACCAATGCGATGGGATCGAATGTCACTGCCGCGTGGAAAATTCACAAGCGAGGTGCATACTTCGCAAACCCGTGTTACACACAGATTCATCCAACATGTATCCCACGTTCTGGGGAACATCAGTCGAAGTTGACCTTGATGTCAGAGTCTCTGAGAAACGATGGTCGAATATGGGTTCCTGCGAAAGCGGAAGATGCGGAAGCAATTCGTACAGGGAAGTTGAAACCAACGGATTTAAAAGAAGAAGATCGCGATTATTACTTGGAGCGTCGGTATCCGTCGTTCGGAAACTTAGTACCGCGTGATGTTGCCTCGAGGGCGGCAAAAGAGCGTTGTGATGCTGGATTTGGTGTCAACCAGACAGGCGAAGCAGTTTATTTGGATTTCTCCGCTGCAATAGAAAGGTACGGACACGAGAAAGCGCTCGTAGATGGAATCCATGATGCTTCAGCCGATAAAATTCGAGAATTAGGTGAAGGGGTAATCGAATCGAAGTACGGGAACTTGTTCCAGATGTACGAGAAAATCGTAGATCAGAATCCTTACAAAACACCTATGATGATTTACCCTGCAGTCCATTACACGATGGGCGGCGTTTGGGTCGACTACAATCTGATGACTACCATTCCTGGATGTTATGCACTAGGTGAAGCAAACTTCAGCGACCATGGAGCCAACCGCCTAGGTGCTTCTGCTCTGATGCAAGGACTTGCTGATGGCTATTTCGTTATTCCTTACACCATCGGTGATTATTTAGGAGACGAGATTCGTACTGGACCAATTCCAACGAATACGGCTGAGTTTGATGCCGCCGAGAAAGACGTAAAAGATCAACTCAATAAATTGATCGGTATTCAAGGCACTCATTCTGTAGATTACTTCCACAAGCGATTAGGCAAGGTGATGTGGGACAAGGTAGGAATGGCGCGAAATACTGCTGGATTGACCGAAGCCATTGAAGAGATTAAACAAATACGCAAAGAATTTTGGGAGGATGTGCGCATTCCAGGAACGGCGGATGACCTGAATCCTGAACTAGAGAAAGCAGGTCGTGTAGCTGACTTCTTGGAATTAGGTGAACTTTTCGCACGTGATGCCTTGGAGCGTCATGAGTCATGTGGAGGTCACTTCCGTGAGGAATCTCAAACGAAAGAAGGGGAAGCATTGCGCGACGATGAATACTATTCCTACGTTGCTGCTTGGCAGTACACAGGGGAGCCGTCCAAAGCCATACTGCATAAAGAAGAGCTCGAATTCAAGGTTATAGAATTGAAACAAAGAAGTTACAAGTAAAGCAGAGCAAGATGGATTTAAATCTAAAAGTGTGGCGTCAAAAGAACGCCGAAGTCAAAGGAGCTTTGAAGACCTACGGTATCAAAGATGTTTCTCCAGATTCTTCTTTTTTGGAAATGCTGGATTTGTTGAACGATCAGCTCATCGAATCTGGTGAGGACCCAGTTGCGTTCGACCACGATTGCCGAGAGGGAATTTGCGGTTCGTGTTCACTGTATATCAATGGGGAAGCACATGGTCCAATTAGAGCGAATACTACTTGCCAATTGCACATGCGTTCATTCAATGACGGCGATACTATTTACATCGAGCCGTTCAGGGCGAAAGCCTTCCCAGTGCTAAAAGATTTGATTGTGGATCGATCATCCTTTGACCGCATTCAACAAGCGGGGGGTTTTATCTCGGTAAATACTTCTGGAAATACCCAAGATGCGAACGCCCTTCCGATTCCAAAAGCAGATGCAGATAAAGCCTTTGATGCAGCAACATGTATCGGCTGTGGAGCCTGCGTGGCGACCTGCAAAAACGCTTCTGCCATGTTATTCGTTTCAGCGAAAGTTTCTCAGTTTTCTCTTCTTCCACAAGGTCAAGTAGAGGCAAAGAATCGCGCTTTGAATATGGTACATCAAATGGACCTTGAAGGTTTTGGAAATTGCACCAATACAGGAGCTTGCGAAGTAGAATGCCCAAAAGGAATCTCATTGGAGAACATCGCTCGAATGAACCGAGAATTTCTTGGCGCGAGCATTACGGAAGGCTAAACAGGAGCTTTTTTTCTTTTGAATTGCAGCCATAGCACTTTCTTCTATATTCGTGACGATGGAAGACTTTCAGGGGAACCTCAACTCAAAATTACCACGCGCGGGCACTACTATTTTTACCGTCATGAGCGCCCTCTCGGCGCAGCATGAGGCAATTAACCTTTCCCAAGGTTTCCCCGATTTTGGTATCGACCCAGAACTAGCTGAAATTCTTCGACGAAAAGTTGCCGAAGGTCGGAATCAGTATGCACCCATGCAGGGCTTGATGGAACTGCGTCAGGCGCTTTCCAGTAAGGTGCAAATCACGAGTGGATTGGACGTAAATCCTGAGACCGAAATCAACATCACGGCGGGTGCCACCCAAGCAATTTATGCGGCAATTACAGCCTTGGTATCGGAAGGAGATGAGGTAGTTGTTTTTACTCCAGCCTACGACTGTTATATGCCGGCCATCGAGCTCAATGGGGGCAAGGCAATCCAAATTGAATTGCGCTATCCAGATTACCAAATTCCATGGAAGGAAGTTAAGAAGGTGGTGAAGCATCATACTAGAATGATCATCATCAATTCGCCTCATAACCCCACGGGCATGGTTATGTCGGCGGAAGACCTAAAGGAGCTTTCTGCCGTCACGAAAGGAAGCGATATTGTAGTCCTAAGCGATGAGGTGTACGAGCACATTATTTTTGACGGTCGAGAGCACCAAAGTGTTTTGAAATATCCGGAATTGGCTTCCCGAAGTTTAGCCGTTTTTTCCTTTGGGAAAACCTTCCATTGCACTGGCTGGAAATTGGCTTACGTGATAGGACCAGAACGATTGATGAGGGAATTTAGGAAGGTGCATCAATTCGAGGTCTTCGCATGCAATCACCCTATGCAAGCTGCACTGGCAGAGTATTTATCGAATGAGGAGCGCTACTTGAGCTTGCCAAAATTCTATCAGGACAAGCGTGACTTTTTCCAATCGCGCATGGCGAAAAGTAGGTTTGAAGCAGTGCCGAGTATGGGGCCGTACTTTCAACTATACCGCTACACTAAAATTTCGCGCAAGCACGATACGGAATTCGCGAAATGGCTGACCACCGAGCATGGTGTTTCCGCCATCCCAATCTCTGTTTTTTACAGCAATAATGTCCAGGAGTATGTGGTGCGTTTTTGCTTCGCGAAAAAGGAAGAAACACTTGAACGAGCAACAGAAGTGCTGTGTCAAATTTGAGAGTATCACTGATTCAAAGCACCATAGTTTGGGAAGATCGAGAGGCCAATCTCGATCATTTCTCAAAGCGCTTGGAGGAAGTTACAGACACGGATATCATCGTGCTGCCTGAAACCTTTTCAACGGGATTCAGCATGAAGTCCATAGAGTTGGCAGAGCCAAATGGAGGGAAGAGCCTTCTTTGGCTAAAAGAAAAGTCAAAGGAAAAGCAAGTAGCTATTGTGGCGAGTCTTCTTACCGAAGAAGAAGGACAATACTTCAATCGATTGCATTTTGTAGAACCCTCAGGAAAGGTGCATTTCTACAATAAACGCCACCTCTTTTCAATGGCTGATGAGCACCTGCACTACACGGCAGGATCAGAGAGCATCACAGTTGAATACAAGGGGTGGCGCATCCGACCATTGGTCTGCTACGATTTACGTTTCCCGGTTTGGAGTCGCAATCGAAACGACTACGACCTCTTGCTCTACATTGCCAACTGGCCTGAGCCGCGAAAAAATGCCTGGGACCTGCTTCTTAAGGCTAGAGCCATTGAGAACTATTCCTATTGTGTGGGGGTGAATCGAGTTGGTACAGATGGTAAGGGGAAAAAGTATGCCGGTGGCAGCGTGGTCATCGATCCGAAAGGGGAGGAGCTCATTCGCTTGAAAGACTACGAAGAGGATTACGGAAGTATCGAGTTGAGCATGGAATTTCTTCAAGCGTATCGCGAAAAATTCCCGGTACATCTAGATGCGGATGACTTCGAGCTTGGGTCTAATTGACTTCCCATTCCTGAACCAAATCGAAGCCCTTTTTGAGCTCCAAACCGCCTTCGAGATAAAAGACTTTTTCTGGCTGCACACCTTTTAGATAATCGCCTGTGTCCCAATAGCCATTTTGATTCGCATCTAATACGAGCCGCACCTTGTAATTTCCTGCCTGTAATTGCTCAAATTTTACTCGGCCGTTTTCTAAGGACACTTTTTTCAAGAATCTCCCTTTTTCGTCGAGAAGTTCAGCCCAGCCATATTCAACCCCAATTTTAAGCTCTATGAACATCAGTTCGTTGGGATCAAGAACGTTCACAGAATAAGAGAGCGTGTCGCTCACTTTGCAAGTTTCCCCAGAGTTGGTATCGGGTAGAATTTTTAAACTGAAGTTCCCGTTTTCGGTGAAAAGCCCATCTAAGTCTTGCTCGAAGTTGTTCAAGAAAGTGGACCTGAAACTTTGAGTGTCCTCTTCTAGAATGCGAAGCAGGGAAAAGCCGGCCAATTCGCTGAGAGGGCAATTGGATTTTAATTTCAGGCTATTTCCAAGTACGTGTTCCTTTGGAATATTGAGGCTAAAGGGCAATTTCTCTTCACGGATCAGTTCAATCGTATCGGAATAATTCGCTTCATTCAAAACAAGCTTGAAGCTGTCATTTTTAGTTTGTGGCGACCAGTACTTCAAACTGTCTTGAGCGCGATTTTCTTTGAGCTTTATGAATTGATCTTGACCTTCGAGGGTAGAGAGCTGAAGTCCACGACTGGCTTTCTTCATGTTTAGATTTAGAATTTCGCCTTGAAGTGAGGCATCAACAACATATTGTAGAGCTCTGTCTTCTTTAAAAGCAGAGAGGATGATGGAGTCGTTTCCAATGGCAACACGCTCGCTTAGAAATGCTATGTCTTCATCGGGGAGGTCGTAGTTGTAATTCTTATTATCGTCTTTGAGGGCGAATATTTTGTAATCACCTGCTCTCAAGTAGTCCAGTTCAAACTCGCCTTTTTCATTCGCTCGGTTGAGGCAGTATGGTCTATTTGCAATAGGAAGAGAGTCTTCACCTCCTTCATAAAGGAACACCCAAAACTCACCTTCGAGAACTTCTTCATAAGAGGATTTGATTTGGCCACTCACTTTTCCTGAGTCGAGGTATGTGCCTGTCGAAAATATCCACTTGTTGCTGTCTACAGGGTTTTGTTCGCTAAGGTCGACTACAGATTTCCCAAAACTTATGGTGTAGGTCGTGTTT
>CAXAIH010000062.1:0-9173 GCA_963968755.1 uncultured Flavobacteriales bacterium | reverse complement strand
CAAGCTTGATTTTGTTTCACTCAAGGAATCGCGGTCCTGAACAAGATATCCATTCAAGGCGGTGCGAAGCATTTTGCTCGGAAGGTCAAATTTCAGTTGCTTGAGAAGCACGCGCTTCTTCTTTTGTTGCAATACCTCCATAGCCTCAGGTGAGTAGCAAGGAGCAATAAGCACTTCAAAAAACAATTTGTGTATTTGCTCTGCCGTCGCGAGGTCAAGCTTACGATTTGAAATTAGCACACCACCAAATGCAGAGGTTGGATCGCCTGCCAAAGCATCGGCCCAGGCTTCAACCAAGGTTGGCCGAATCGCTAAGCCGCATGCGTTGTTGTGTTTTAAAATCGCGATGGTCGGAACCTCATCAAGAAAGTCTTGCATCAAGGAAACTGCCGCATCAACATCAAGAAGATTGTTGTACGAAAGCTCTTTGCCATGAATTTGCTCGAAGAGACCATCTAGGTCACCTACAAACTGTGCAACTTGATGTGGGTTCTCGCCATAACGCAGTGTTTTCCCTCCTGAGCTCGAAACGCGAAGTTCGTCGAGTTGGGCCGTTTGATTGAAATAGCTAAATATCGCAGAGTCGTAATGGGCACTCTGAGCAAAAGCTTGAGCAGCGTATTTCTGACGAACACTTCTGCTTATTTGTCCATCGGTCGCTTGAAGCTGTTCCAAACAATCTGCGTATTGATCCTTTGAAGAAACCGTCCAGACATCGTTGAAGTTTTTGGCGGCGGCTCGAATCAAGCTAATGCCCCCAATGTCAATCTTCTCAATAATGGTCGATTCGTCGTTCGTAGCCTTCAAAGTCTCTTCAAAGGGGTATAAATCGACCACCACTAGGTCAATTTGTGGAATGTTATGAACTCCAGCTTCTTCTTGGTCAGAAGCTAAATCTCTCCGCTGAAGAATTCCTCCGAACACATTTGGATGAAGTGTTTTTACTCGACCACCAAAGATGGAAGGGAAGCCGGTTAGGTCTTCAACGGCTTGAACTTCAATACCTAAAGACTCTAAAAAGGATTGAGTTCCGCCCGTTGAGTAAATAACAACACCGAGCTCATCGAGTTTTTTGGCGATTTGGTCTAAGCCAGTTTTGTCGAATACAGAGATCAGTGCTGACTTAATGTTCACTTCTTGCGCCATAAATATCCTTTGGATCCTGCAATGTTACTAAAGTTCAATCTCACAGCCAACGTGCCTTCAGCCCATTTCTACGATTGTTGAAAAGTGAGTCCAAATGTTCATTGTCACGGCCTTTACATCAGAACTTTTTTTGGTGGTTGAACCAACCTTTGGCTTCGTCGTTTCGTATATCCCTAGTGGGATATATCCGCTCTATAGAGTAATTTAGCAAGTTCCTCAGCCTTCAAAGGCCAAAAATGAACATCGGACTCGAACTCATATCGAAGTGCATCAATCAGAACCGCAAGGCTCAGTTTAAGCTGTACAAGCGATGCTATCCTCTGTTATTGGGGATTTGCCTGAGATATGAGCACAACAAAGAGGATTCCGATCACGTGGTGAACAAAGCCTTTTTGAAGATCCTCAACAACTTGTCTAGCTATGATCTGAATGTGCCCTTTGAAGCATGGATTCGGCGTATTATGATCAATACCATCATCGATGAGTACCGAAGAAACAAAAAGTACTCGCATGTGATTGCCTTCGAAGAGCTCGGAAATTTTAGCTCTGCGAACGTGATGGACTTCAATGATGCGACAAAACGCTTCGATGAACAAGACTTGTTGAAACTGCTAGACAAACTACCCACAGTGAGTAAGAAGGTGTTCAATCTTTTCGCTTTGGATGGATATCCTCATAAAGAGATTGCTGAGATGTTGAACATTTCAGAAGGCACATCGAAATGGCATGTTTCATTTGCCAGAAAGAAATTGAGAGAGCTTCTTGAAGCCAAATTAGATCAAGAAGCACAAAGATTAAGGAACCTATGACCGATAAGGAGCTGGATCAATTGTTCAAGAATGCTGTGGATCACCCTGTAGAGGGAGCGGATCCTGCTGCTGCCTGGGCTGAAGCCAATGCGATGATTCGTGCGGGGCAAGGTTTTGGACTAACCTCCGAGGCTAAGCTGCAATGGTCATTTGGCGGGCTGCTTCTTTTGGGAGTCATGGGCATGACAATTCTGAACTCGGAGTCAACAGTAGATTACCAACCAACTACTTTAACCTATCATCAGGCTGCAGCCGTTTCTTCCGACAAGCTTTTGGTAACAACAAAGGAGGAAGTTCCTTCTTCGGTCAATGTCCTAGCTGAAGAAACGCGGATTGGTGCAGACCTCGCAGTATTAAATCCCGAGACCAAACCAAAGACTCAGCAAACACTGGCATCATATGATTTAGAAGAAGGCGATGTAATAGCCACGAATTTTGAGTTGGTGAAAGAGGCTGGTCAAATTGAAACTCAAGACCATTACGCAAACATTACCAATGACATCATTCCAACCTCTGGCATGGTTTCTATGACAAGTCTGGATTTTGACTCCTATAATCTAACACAAAAATTGGCTGAAGCAACTCAACTTCCAAAGGCGGATTTTGTGAAACCCCTGAAAGCAGGGAGCTATCTTGCGCTTACGGCCGGGGCTACCCTTTCTAGAGGAGTTGTTCAAGACGGAAGTCAAGCGACCAATATGGGCACCTTCCAGAGATTTGGTCTGAAGTACTTTCAAGGTATAAGTCAACACCTCAGTGCAGGAATCGGACTTGAATATTACAGCATGAGCGGCAGGGGCCTTGAACTTGCCTATGACAGTTTAAATTATAGCTTCGGATACAGCAAAACACGACAAACCATTCGTCCAAATTCATTGCACTACCTATCGATTCCACTTGAATTGCAAGTTCAGTTGACTCCAAAACATCAAATTGCAGTGGGGGCAGATGTATCCTATTTGATGAATGTACGTTCTCAAATGGAAGAGTCTGAGCTGAATGATTTTGGGGAAGTAGTGGTTTCAAACGAAAACTCTTGGGGTTATTTGTCAGGTTTGAAGGATTGGAATGCGAATGCCTCTGTGAGCTATGCGTACAAAATGAGCGTTCAACTTGATGTGCAAGCCATGATGAATTATGGTTTGATCAATATTCATGAAGATGCTGCTTCGAATCATATGAACCGCATCCGATACAGCCTAGGGGTCGTTTATAAATTAAAACAATTCGAATGAGAATAGGTCTAGCGATATCTGTATTCGCGCTTCTGATCTTATCATGTGATCGGACGAAAGAACCATTGGTTTATGAGGGCGACGTAGTATTCAGTTTGGATGCTCAAATTGGATCTGAAGACGTAACCGTTGAGGCTGGAAAGGACGACTACTATATGTACACGGCTTACGAGCAAGACGAACGCGGAATGTACAGCTTCGTTGGTGAGTTGAGCAAGAAAGAGGGTGATGGTCACTCGTTCAAATTTCTTGTAAACGACGTAGAGTTTTCTTCGAAAGGTGAAGAGAGTCATGTAGAGGAAGCATTGAAACCAGTATCATATGAGTTTGAGCAACCTCCAGAACAACTTGAATTTTTGAGAGTCAATTTGGAGCCGAACGAATGGCACATGAACAACATCGACAAGATTTATTACGAATGGACGGATAAAGAAGGGCGATTAGCAACTTCACGAAGTGCAGAATTCTTTTACCGTAAAGAGAGTTTTAACCCTACAGAGATTTGCCTTGAAATGGTCAATGAAACTCAGGGGGTTCGCCGCAACGCTTGCAACGTGATTTACTACGACAATGATTGTGAGGCTGAATTCAGCTTCGATCACTTTTCGAACTATTTCAACTTTTTCGTAAAAAACCCTGATCCTAGTGCCTTCTACCTGTGGATATTCTCAAGCAATGGTGGAGCTCAGCCCAAAGAAGGGGCAAATGTCCAAGTCGAATACACGCCTTTGGTAATGGATGAAGTGTGTCTTACTTCAGGAAAAACGGGCGAGTGTGGACGTGTTTGGTGTCAGAATGTGATCATTGATTCTTCGGCTGTTGTGTCCATCGCAAACATGGATTACAGCGTTTCTGAAGTTCTTCGTGATGCGGAACAAGCTTATCCGCTTGGCCAATTTAGAATGGAATATACCGATCCCAGCGGAACCCTATATCGCTCTGAAGAAGGCTTGCAGAGCAAGGGTGCGGAATTTAGAATCTTGGATGTTTCTAAGTATGACGACAACGAGCTTGGTCAGCCAACACTTAAATTGAGCATCTCACTAACCTGTGACCTACACGCAGAAGATGGAGGCATAATGCACATCGAAGACATGCAAGGCGTTATTGCCATGGCTCACCCGTGATAGAAGCCAACTTTCTTTTTTACTCTTTCTAGAACCCCAAGCCCGATATGTCGGGCTTTCTCAGCACCTTTTTTGAGCTCCAGCTCAAGAAGGTCGGTGTTCTCCATATAATGTTGATACTTGGTGCGTGCGCCTTCAAAACGATCCCGCAACAATTCAGATAGTTCTTGTTTCGCGTGGCCGTAACCATAGCCTCCTGCGAGGTAGTTCTTACGCATCAGGGCAATCTGTTCATCGCTGGCGAGAAGACTATATAAGGCGAAAACATTACAGGTATCGGGGTTTTTTGGTTCTTCCAAAGCAAGACTATCCGTCTCAATTCCCATCACTTGCTTTCGCAACTTCTTATCGTTTTCAAATATGTTGATGGTATTGCCGTAGGACTTACTCATCTTCTGACCATCAGTGCCGGGAACGACCATTATGCTTTCATCGATTTTTGCTTCGGGCATCACGAGGGTTTCACCGTAGCGGTGGTTAAAGGTGGAAGCCAAATCCCGCGTCATTTCTAGATGCTGCTTTTGATCTTTTCCTACCGGAACATAGTTGCTGTCGTACATCAATATATCGCAGGCCATGAGTACCGGATATATAAAGAGTCCAGTGTTTACGTCGTGTAAACGATCAGATTTATCCTTAAAAGAATGCGCATTCGCTAGCATTGGGTAGGGTGCAAAACAACTTAGGTACCAGGTCAATTCCGTTACCTCCGGAATATCCGACTGCCGATAAAAGATGTTCTTATCCGTGTCAAAATCAAAGGCCATCCAAGCAGCAGCAACACTGTAGGTGTTGTGCTTCAGCACTTCGGGATCTTTAATTGCCGTCAGCGAATGCATGTCCGCAATGAAAAAAAGCGCTTCGTTTTTTGGGTTCTGTGACAGCCCTATTCCAGGTAGGATTGCCCCTAGTATATTTCCTAAATGAGGAACGCCCGTAGCCTGTATTCCTGTAAGTATTCGTGCCATATCAATCGATCGGGCAAATGTAGCCAATCTATCATCTTTCCGGGCTTTGAATAAGTGATGTGAAAGGCGTCCGCCTTGAGGGGTTTGCTAAATTTGCAGACTGATTTCTAAGGTAGTGTCAAGAATCCTTCAGCCGTTTGTGGTTTTGTGGAAGTTTTACTTCCTCTTTCTGTTCGTAGTGATTCTGCTATTGTTCTATCCTTTCTTCAAGCTGCTTCTGAACGACCGCAAGAATTTCCCGCTGGTTTTAAAGTTGATGCGAGTTTGGGGTGGAAGTCTGCACCGCCTTGGTGGGATCTACATCAAGCATTTGGTGAAGCCGGTTTTTCCAGACCCTCCATACATCGTCTGCCCAAATCATTCGAGTTACCTCGATATTGTTTTGATGTATACCATCATTCCCGACTATTTCATTTTTTTGGGAAAGGGAGAAATAAAGGACTGGCCTTTGTTTCATATTCTCTTCACGAAAGGAATGAACATTTTGGTGGAACGCTCGAGCCGCACCGCCTCGCATAAAGCCTTTATGAAAGCCGGAGAAGAATTAGATAAGGGTTCCGTTGTGATTATCTTTCCTGAAGGAACCATTCCACCAAACGCTCCGAAAATGAAAATTTTCAAGAACGGTGCTTTTAAGCTCGCCATGGAGAAAAACGTTCCGATCGTGCCAATTAGTTTTCGCACAAATTGGCGGCTCCTGCCGTCTGGGGCTGTTCTGAAGTCTAAAGGTCGGCCTGGACTTTCGGAAGTATATGTTCATGAAGCCATTTTGCCCAAAAAGAATTCCGATGAAGAATTGGTAAACTTGCGCCAAAGCACCTTCGATAAAATAAATAGCCAATTGGAACGCCATGAAGATTGACGATGCACTAATTGATAAGTTGTCTGAACTTGCCAAGCTTGAATTTGTTGGGGATGAGAGAGAATGGATAAAAAAAGATTTAAGTCAAATGCTTGAATTCGTGGAAAAACTTAAAGAAGTTGACACCGAAGTAGTAGATCCATTGATACACCTTACCGAGGAATATGGATCCTTGAGAGAGGATAAGGCTGAAAACACATTGAGTAAAAAAGATGCGCTCAAAAATGCGCCATCAGCCAATTCGGACTATTTCAAGGTGCCTAAAGTGTTGAAGAAAGAAGAATGAGCCGCAGCGATATCAAGCCAAGCGTTTTTATGCCAATTGTCCTTTCGGGGATTTTTGTGCTTGGATTTTTAATCGGAAACTTCTACAATCAAGGAGGAATTAAATCGAGCATCAACCCACTCGGCGGCAGTCAGTCTTTCAATAAACTCAACGATGTAATGACCTACATCGATCAGGAGTATGTCGACAGCATTGAACGTCAGAAGCTCACCGATAAACTCCTTTCTTATTTGCTTCAGGAGCTCGACCCGCATTCCTATTATATGAGTTCTGAGGAGGCCAATCGAATGAATGAACCTCTTGAAGGTGGCTTCGATGGAATAGGTGTCCAGTTTAGAATTCAGAACGATACTGTAGTGGTAGTAAACCCCGTGGTAGGAGGTCCTTCAGAAAAATTGGGCATCCGTGCTGGCGACCGAATCGTAGAAGTTGATGGTGAGCTCATGGCTGGAAATGGCGTTACCAATAGTAAGGTGATGAAAATGCTCAAGGGTCCGCGCGGCTCAAAAGTGGAGGTAGGAATTAGAAGAAATCGTAAGACGGATCTTCTAGACTTTGTAATTACCCGCGACCGAATTCCAATTACAAGTCTGGATGTGAGCTACATGATTGATTCGAAAACGGGTTACATTAGAGTAGCTCGATTCTCACGTAATACGTCAAAGGAGTTCCATGAAGCAAGCCTTCAACTGCTTGAATCAGGAATGGAAAGACTTGTCCTTGACCTTCGTGGAAATGGAGGCGGGATTTTGTATTCAGCTACACAAATGGCCGATGAATTTTTGGCCGACAATAAGCTCATCGTATACACCCAAGGGAAGTCTAGAAAGCGTGAAGATCACTATGCAACTTCCGACGGGCAACTCGAACAAGTTGAGGTGGCTGTGCTAATCGATGAGTCTTCTGCGAGTGCAAGTGAGATTATAGCAGGAGCTATTCAAGACAACGACCGTGGAACGATTGTAGGTAGAAGATCTTTCGGCAAAGGCCTCGTGCAAGAACAAAGCAATTGGCCCGACGGTTCTGCAACGCGATTGACCATTGCTCGATATTACACCCCAACCGGCCGCTGCATTCAGAAGCCCTATTCGAATGGAACAGATGCTTACAACGAAGATTATCTTGAACGGCTCAAAAGTGGTGAACTGAGCAGTGCCGATAGCATTCCTGTAAACGATACCTTGAAGTTTACCACTCCTGGCGGCAAGATTGTTTACGGTGGAGGAGGGATTGTTCCAGACATTTTCGTTCCAATAGATACCAATGGAGGTTCCCGTTACCTTACAGAGCTTTTCTATTCGGGACAGCTTTATGATTTCTGCTTCGACTATGCAGATCAGCACAGAGACGAACTAGCGGATTACGCAAATGCGCAAGCCTTTATTGAAGGTTTTGAAATCCGACCTGCTTTGATTTCTGAATTTGTAACTTATGCTGAATCGAACGGGATCGTGAAAGATGAGGAAGGCTTGAACCGCTCATTAGATATTATACGTTTGAGATTAAAAGCCGGAATTGCACGCAATATTTGGGGCGATCCTGCATTTTACCCCATTCTTAACGAGAATGACTCGGCGATCCTTAAAGCTGTTATAGCTTTGGAGAAGAAATGGCGCACTTAAAGAATGAAACAACTTTTCCAGGTTCTTGCTTACCTGAAAAACTACAAACTATATGTAGGGTTAAACATTTTGTTTAACCTGCTGTCCAGTTTGTTTTCACTCTTCAGCATCTCTCTAGCCATACCTTTTCTAAATCTTATTTTCCTCACAGATAGCTCAGAATATGTGTCGATGGCCTCCGTAGAGCCTCCCCCCATCAGCCTGAGCCTTGATTCGGTCACAGAGAATTTCAACGCATACTTTGGCAGCTTGATTCTCAATGAGGGAAAAGGTGCTGCGCTGCTTAACCTGTGTGTCCTAATCATCAGCGCATTTTTAATGAAGAACCTTTCGCGCTACTTAGCTTTTTTTTTCATTGGGCATGTGCGCACAGGGATTGTGCGAGATCTTCGAAAAGACACCTATTCAAAGCTTCTTTCTTTACCACTTTCATTTTACTCGGAAGAGCGGAAGGGAGATATCATGGCGCGTATCAGCAGTGATGTCCAGGAAATTGAACACACCATCTTGCGCAGCCTCGAGATGCTCTTCAAGGACCCAATTGCGATTGTCATTTTTCTTGCTGCCATGTTTGCCATGAATGTAAAGCTCACCTTGTTTATCTTCATCCTACTGCCCATTTCGGGTTTTATCATTGGCAAAATAGGGAAGAGCTTAAAGCGTAAATCTGAAAAAGGACAAAGTCAATTTGGCCTATTGCTCTCGTGGGTTGAAGAGAGTATGGTTGGTCTTCGAATCATCAAAGCATTCAACGCTGAAGGATTCTCAAACGGAAGGTTCAACGCCATAAATGAGCGTTATAGAGCATTGCTTTTGGGCATGTACCGCAGACGTGATCTCGCCTCCCCATTGAGTGAATTTATGGGTGTTGGGGTGGTAGTTTTAGTCATGTGGTACGGAGGTAATTTGGTACTCGATGGTGACATGGCCGCTGCAAAGTTTATTGGCTTCATCATATTCTTCTCGCAAATTATTAGCCCGTCAAAATCCTTTACAGACGCATTTTACAACATTCAGAAAGGGGCGGCATCCGCTTCAAGAATTGATAACATTCTGCAAGCGGAGGAAAAAATAGTAGACCCGCCTGATGCGTTTGAGCTAGAGTCATTCCAAACAAG
>CAXAIH010000061.1:0-9236 GCA_963968755.1 uncultured Flavobacteriales bacterium | reverse complement strand
CAAACGGAATCATAACCAACTTCTATTGTCCTGACTCTGGAGGTTTAGCCCGTATTTTGAGACCAGAAACGGTAAAACGTGGAGCGGCCAGGCATACGGGTTCTACAATTACGGCCATGGATATTGGGGGAGATCACACCATGGATTTAGCCGTAGGAGACATTGCCTACTCGAACATGATTCTCCTGAACAACACTGGAGATTCGAACAAGGCTAGAATCAGTTCGTTCGACACGCTCTTTCCGAGCAACACAAAAGGAGTCGACCTAGGTATTTTTCCAGCAGCCTATTATGTAGATGTAGACAACGACAATGAGCGTGATCTGCTCGTTACACCCGGTGCAGCTCAAGAGTCCATGGACCGCAGTAATGTATGGCATTATGAAAACGTCCAATTGGATGAGAATCCAAGCTTTGCCTTTGTTAAAAAGGACTTTCTAGTAGGAGAAATGATTGACATTGGCACCATGGCCTTTCCAAGCTTTGTGGACGTAAACGGCGATTCCTTGATAGATATGCTGGTAGGGAATGACGCCTATATGAAACCCAACTTTGAGTACTACAGTCGTGTTGCCTATTACAGGAACGTTGGGACGTACAACGACTCTGTTCGAATTCCGGCATTTCAGTTGGTCGATAGCAATTATCTCAACCTGGAATCTCAGCAGCTTAGATCCATTCAGCTCGAGTTCGGCGACCTTGATGGCGATGCTGATCAAGACTTATTAATTGGCCTTCAAGATGGAAGTTTGAGATACTATGAAAACACGGCAACCAACCCTGGAGACAGTCTGAACTTACAAGCTTCACCAGGATGGGACAGCACCTTGACGACTACCGCTTTTACCTCACCTGAGTTGTACGACATCGATATGGATGGGGACCTAGATTTGATTCTTGGGGAGCAGCACGGAACTCTTGAGATGTATCTGAATCAAGGTGATTCGTCACAACCTTCTTTTTCTCCCGGATTCAAGATTCCAAACTTTGGCGGAATTGAAGTAAAGAACGTTTTCGGAGATGGTTTCGTGGTTCCTGAAGTCATTAAAATTGACTCAACTGGCAAGCTTGCCGGACGATATGAAGAGGGTGAAGGCCACCTTTTTCTGGGCTCTATTTTTGGCCAGGTGGAAGTCTACGACAACATTGACAGCAACCTCTTTGGAAACTTTCAAAAGGTTGACTCCATTCCACACTCACGTTATAGAATTGCCCCTTCGATTGCTGATGTTTATGGAGATAGCTTGCCAGATTTATTCTTAGGTGAGCAGGCTGGAGGACTTGTAGGAATGTTGCGAGGACGAGGAATTCTCCTCGCACCTCCACCATTTAACGCATGCGACACCTGCGTTTTCCCAGACACCTGCATCAGCGGCATTTGTGTTCCTATAACAGTTAACCCATGCGACACCTGCGTTTATCCTGATACCTGTATCAACAACAACTGTGTTCCAAGCTCAATCCTTGAGTGGAGATGGAACGGAATCAAACTTTATCCTAACCCAGCTATAGAGAAGTTTACCGTCGAAAGCCCTGGGGCAACGATCAAGGAGATTGAATTATATGATCTACTTGGCCGACAACTCAAGGTGTGGAACTTCCACAGAGAAGACAACATTCGCCAGGCAGATTTGCGCTTACCAGAGATTACATCGAAGGAATTGATGGTGCGGATAAAAACATTTGAAACGCGAGATAAAAACTTGATTCTATTGAGACATTGACACAGCCAAGCACTCTCATCCGCTATATTCTCATTATCCTTCTTTGCTTCCCGAGCGTATCGATGGCTCAGTTCGTCGAGAAGTACGGCCGCTACGACTCCATTCCTTTTATGTCAAGCTCGGGAGATACGCTTCAGAATCCCTGGGTGGGTGGCTTTAATTCCCTTCAGGTTTCCGAGTTGGACTTGGACCAAGATGGCGTTATGGACCTTTTACTTTTCGATCGAGACGGTGGCATTTTGAGAACCTTTTTGAACGATGGCAGTCAACAGGGCAACCCTTACCACTACGCACCTCAGTACGAAAAAGCGCTTCCCGGAGACCTCTACGGCTACGTGCTGACGTACGACTATGATGCAGATGGACGCATGGATATTTTCACCGCGCATCCCTTCGGAATGATGGTGTATAGAAACACAAGCGATACCGCCTTGCGTTTTGAGGAGCGCAACGATTTTTTGGATCTTGACAGCAATGAGGTGTATTACCTCACCATGGAATATGAAGCCCCTTGGGGTCTCACCAGATCGAACGTGTTCACGTACGTCGACGACGTTCCTGCTTTAGGTGATTTTAACGGCGACGGTTATATGGACATTGTTTCCTTCGGGGTTTTTGGAAGCTATGCTGAGTATTATGAGAACAGAGGAGTTGGACCAAAAGACCTCGACCTTCTCTTAAAAACGCAATGCTGGGGAGTTTTTGCTGAAGGAGGAACCAACAACGACATCGTGCTAAGATCTTATTGTGCTGATTCCGGTGGAACCGACCGCTTGAGTTCACCCTCCTTAGATCCCGCTCGAGGAGCAGCGCGTCACGTTGGCTCAGCCCTGCTAGCCATCGACCTCGACCAAGACTTGGATAAAGACTTATTCATCAGCGATGTGTCTTTTAACAACACCAAGGCTCTTATCAATGGAGGCGATACCAAAAAAGCTGAGATCACTTCTGTTCAGGTAAACTATCCTACAGGAACGGATCCCATCGATCTTGCCATTTTTCCGGGAAGCTATTACATCGACCTTGACAATGACGGAGTAAAGGATTTGATTGTAAGTCCAAACAACGTTGGAGCTTCCGACGATTTTGAAAATGTTTGGTTTTACAAGAACAACGGACAAGATGACCTGCCAGATTTTGAGTTCATTCAGAAAGACTTCTTGAGCGATGAAGTTGTTGATTTGGGAACCATGGCTTCGCCTGTTTTTGTAGACATCAATGGCGACAGTCTCTTAGATATTGTGAGTGGAAACTATGGAGAGTTTCAAAGCTTCAGTGAATATCAATCTCGCTTGGTTTATTTCAAGAATACGGGGACTTATACCGATAGTTCCGCTTATCCAAAATTTGAGCTCGCCGACAACGATTATTTGGGTTTTGCCCAAGACCCGAAATGGCAGGGCTTGGCACCAGCCTTTGGCGACATGGATGCAGATGGAGATCTGGACATGGTGCTCGGGGAGGTTTTTGGAAACACCATTTACTATGAGAATCAAGCGGCTTCTCCCGGCGATTCAGCAATATTTGTGCGTAAGCCTACACCTTGGGATAGCAGTCTCTTTGTTGGCTACAACCCTTCGCTAACCTTATACGATGTTGACGAAGATGCCGACCTGGATTTGGTTTCAGGTGGACGATACGGGAAGATTTTCTTTTTTGAAAATACAGGCTCTACCAGTCTAGCAAGCTTCTCGGAAAGTGCTAAAAACGAAGACTTCGGAAAGGTTGAGATTTTGAACCTGATAGGGGAGGGCTTCACAAGTCCGAGTTTTGCCCTGCTTGACGACAGCCTCGCCTACAATACAAGAAGCAATGGAGCCTCGCTAAAAATGCTTGTTGGCAGTTACGACGGGCGCATCTTCGTATATGGGAATATTGATGGAAATTTAGGCGGCACATTCACTGGTTTAGACACCATGAAGGTAAATGCCAAGAACTTGAGACTGCACCTTGGAGACGTTTCAAAGGATGGGAAACCAGATATCGTATATGGGGAGAACAGTGGGGGAATGAGCTTTATTCTCCAGGATAAAGGCTTTAAGCTTCCAGCGCCAAATGTGATTCAGGAAATAGAAGAAGAGGAAATTGAGATGAGCCTTTTCCCAAATCCAGCGAACGACATTTGTTTCCTCAGAAGCCCAGATGAAGTGCTACAGATTGATCTCTTGGATGTGCAAGGCAAACTCCTTCCGAATCGGATGTTCGATCTCATTGAAGAGGACCTAATCAGCTTCTCAATTTCTGATCTATTGGAAGGAATACATTTAGTCAGAATTCAAACCAAGGAGGCGGTAATATTGAAGAAATTCTTCAAACTACCATCTCATGGCACACAAGGCAATTGACACCAATATTCTGTTTTTTGACATTGAAACAGTTCCACAAAAAGAAACATTCGATCAGCCAAACCCAAGCGAAAAGAACCTTTGGCTTAAGAAAGCCAAGACCATCAACCGGATGGAAGTTCCGGATAGGGGGTTTTACAAGCGAGCTAGAATTTATGCTGAGTCCGGGAAGATCGTGTGCATCAGCATAGCCAGGGTTGTGCGTGAATATGGTTCAGCTTACATCGCAGTTGAGAGTTTCTCATCGCACAACGAACGCAGGTTGCTCAAAGATTTTTGTGTCTTTCTTAAAGAAACAGCTCACAGCAACATCCGCTTATGTGCGCACAACAGCAAAGAATTCGACTTCCCTTACATAGCACGCTGGTGCTTGATAAGAGGCCTGAGGCTTCCGGAAATTCTAAACATACAAGGCAAAAGCCTTGGGAGGTTCAAAACCTCGATACCATGGAGATGTGGAAGTTCGGTGATTGGAAAGCATATACCAGACTAGACCTTTTGGCTCATGTGTTTGATTTAAGAAGTCCAAAAGCGGAGATTTCGGGAGCCGCGATGTCTGTGATCTTTATTGGCTAGAAAACGACTTAGACCGCATCGTACGCTACTGTGAAGTAGATGTGCTGTGCTTCCTTCAGGCCTACCTTAAGATGACAGGTTCTGAGCAAATGGAACTTATAGAATCTACGCAATACGAAGGCGCTTCTTAAAGATCTTATAGAAAAAGAGATTGGCTAGAATAAGTGAGAGTCCATAGAAGGTGTCTTCCACTGGGATGGTTCCCAAACGTATTCCGATGATTTCGGAGCTCGAATACCAAACAACCTCCCCTTCAATCCAGCTTCCTGTGAGGAAGCCATTAACCAGAAAAAAGCCAATGAGAATTATGGCAAACATCCGCCAAAAACCCTTTAACATATTCGGAGCTAAAAGGGCGATGGAAATGAGCACAAGCCCACACAACAATTGACTGTAGAAGGTATAGGCTTGATCAGAAAAGAGGTAGGCTACAATTAAATTGGCAACACCAATAATCAATGCCAAGGACCTGTTGGTCGATAAGGATAGGTCACGTGTGAAGAAGTATTCAAAGACTTCAAAAACAAAAATACTCGAGTAGGGAATCACCACGAAAAACAGACACTCTTCGAGAGGCAAATTCGAAATGTAGATTCCTGTGAGATATTCAGGGTTGAAGCCCCACACGCCCATTTCTGTGAATTTCATATCCCATAAAATGAAGGCCACTCCAACAACGCTTACTGCTGGAAAGAGTGCTTTCCAATTGTTGTAGAAGGAAATGCGAGGCTCAAAACTTCGAATCAATGGAACGAGAATCGTAAATACGATTAAGGTGAGATAAAGCCAATTGCCCATTAGACTGCGCTCTGTTTTCGCCGTGATTTTTCGCGTTTGAAGAATTCTATCGGGACCCAAAGCATCCCGAAACAACTTGCGCCTTGCTTACCTCGTACTCGATGATGCGTTTGATGAGCGCGAATGATCGCCTTGAAGTAAGGATTTCGAATATTCGAGAACCAATCAAAACGCTTGTGGATGAGCACATCGTGCACAAGAAAATAACAGCTCCCATAGGCCAATATACCAAGACCATAGAAGAGCTTCCAGTCATTGCCGTGCATCATTCCGTACATGATAAACAACCAGCTAGGAATGGCGAAAATCAAAAAGAAGGAATCGTTCTTCTCGAAGAAGCCAGGCTCTTTTTGGTGGTGATCTTTATGCAAATACCAAAGCAAGCCGTGCATCACATATTTATGCGTAAACCAGGCAGCAAACTCCATCCCAAAGAAGGAGAGTAAAAAAACGCTTATGGTGGCAATGGTATTCACAGTAAGCTTAGGTTTAGCCCAAAGAAGAACAAAACGAAGAAGATAAACAGAGGAAGCGCCATTTTGTTGATAGGGAGCTCGCGTTGACTCGGTGCCAAAATGAGCTGAAAGACAAAGGAGGCCACAAACCAAACGAGATAATTTTGAGCGGGAGCGGAACCTTCGGACCATTTCCAGTAGCCCAAGGTTTCAGAGAGGGGTTCAATCAAAAAATCGAGCCCCACCATCAATGAGCTCGCAAGAAGCAAGAGCAAGAAACGATTGTAGCGCAGAAAATAGGGTTTAACAACATGATGTGTGGAGTACACCAACATCACCCAAAGAAGCCCAATGACAAAGGGAACCTCAAGGCCTTTTGAACCCAATTTATCTAGGTAATCGTATGAGCCAAAAATCACACGACTCTCGATACCCGCAGCCTCCAAACCGAAGCTGAGCCCAAAAATCAAAATGAGAGACCCAGCTTGTTTTGCGTCCCAAGTTTTATGGAACCTAAAGAGTACGATCGCAGAAACAATTAAGTGCACCGGACTCAAACTTAAGAAGAGCTCCGCTTGGCTGCTATTGATCCCAATGCAGCCCACAATGTGCAGGATCAAAAGGATTCCGAAAGCTATTTTACTTGCCCTTGAGGATAACATCGCTGGTAATTTTGGCCGAGAGCAAACAGAGAGGAATCCCACCACCCGGGTGCACACTGCCACCACAAAAGTAAAGACCTTTCAACTTTGAACTGAAGTTCGGGTGCCGAAGGAAGGCGGCAGACCAATGATTAGAGGATTGGCCATAGATGCTTCCCTTGTAAGACGCTGTGTTTGAGTCGATCAAGAGTGGGTCAAGAACATCTTCTTCAACAATCAGCGGTTTGATGTCGACGCCCAAGGACTCTTGAATGCGCAGGAGTACATTCCTCTTGCACGTCTCTATCATCTTTCCCCAATCCTGACCATCGTTGTAGGGAGCATTCACCATCACGAACCAATTCTCGCATCCTTCAGGAGCGTCGGCTTTGGAATGCTTTGAGGTAATATTGACGTAGACCGTTGGGTCTTCAGGCAAGATCTTCTCGTCAAAAATCTGGCTGAATTCTTTCTTGTAATCCGAACTAAAAAAGATGTTGTGCAAACCTAGTTCTCCGAAGCTTTTGTTGATTCCCCAATAAAAGATGAGCGCTGAAGAGGAGGGATCCACCTTGGCCAACTTTTTAGGAAGATCTTGTTTGAGTAAGCTTGAGTAGCTTGACCTTACATCCGCGTTTGACACGACAAGGTCGAAGCCAAGTTCTTGTCCATTTACAATTAGGCCATGCACTTTCGAGTTTTTGGTTTGAATGGAATCAACCCGAGAATTGTAGTGAAAACGAACTCCCATTGACTCTGCCTTTTCGACAAGGCTGAGGGTGATTTGATGCATCCCTCCTTTTGGAAAGAAGGCCCCAATTCCATGTTCCAAATGAGGAATAACTCCCATTACTGCTGGAGTACGGTATGGGTTTGAGCCGTTGTAAGTTGCAAAGCGATTAAAGTATTGCTCCGCTTTTTCATTCTTGAAACGCCGGCGATTGTTCTCGGCCAAGGGACGCCTTAATTTAGCAATGGGGAAACGGCTTAGCACACGCAGAATCTTTCTGTTTAAATAGGTGCCAGCTAGTTGTAAACTCTTTTCAAGAAAGAACGGACTCGTAAGTTCGTAAAGTTCTTTGGAGCTCTTCAGCTCTTTAAGTACATCACCCGGCTGAGCTCCGGTTGCTTCACAAAAGGCCTCTACAAATTTGCTTTCTTCAGAAGCGGCCGTGAATCCTGTTCCGTCAGGATAAAAGTAAGTGCAGAGCTCGTCAAGCTTCTTGTATTCAAACTCCGTTTTTGGACCATATTCACCTCCAAGTTCCAATAATTCGTCGACGTAATGAGGCATCGTGAACAAAGAAGGACCCGCATCGAACCGAAAAGCACCTAATTTGATGTTTGTAAGCTTGCCTCCAGGGTAGGAATTTGACTCGAAGACATCTACTTCAAAGCCTTGGTGGGCAAGGCGTATAGCACTTCCCAACCCAGCGACTCCCGAACCGATTACGGCGACTTTCATATTCAGTGAACCTCAGTCAAGGAAATTAGTTCAAAAGGCTCTATATCGCGAATAAGAAGAGTAATTTCGCGGCAAATTTTTAGGATGACTTATTTTGATCTAAAACAGATAGGAACCGTAAGCATGGTTTTGTTTGCGGTAATCGACATCATTGGATCTATTCCATTGATCATTGACCTCCGCACCAAGGTTGGTCACATTCAATCTGGCAAGGCTAGTATTGTGGCAGGCACTATCATGATGGTCTTTCTTTTCGTTGGGGAATCAATCCTTCAAGTGATTGGCATTGACGTGTCAAGTTTTGCCATTGCGGGTTCCTTCATCATCTTTTTTCTTTCTCTAGAATTGATTTTGGGAATTCGTCTGTACCGCGATGATATGCCAGCAACGGCCTCCATCATGCCATTGGCTTTTCCGCTTATCGCTGGAGCCGGGACTTTAACAACCCTGCTATCAATGAGGGCAGAATACGATGTTCAAAACATCATTGTAGGAGTCGCCTTGAATATGATTTTCGTCTACTTGGTGCTGAAGGCCTCAGCGCGCATTGAGCGTTTTTTGGGTCCTTCGGGAATTGCGGTCATTCGAAAAGTATTTGGCGTAATTCTATTATCGATCGCCATCAAGCTTTTCAAAACGAATCTGGGTCTTTAGCTACAGTGTAGTCAAACGCTTTTTAAGACTTTCCTTATAAGTTCTGCTGATAGGAATCTGAAGCTCATCAATGTGAGCCACGTTTTTCTCAATACGTTCAATCTTGCGCAAATTGATGATGTACGATTTGTGCACCCGCATGAAGATGTCGTTCGGCAATTTGGCATCGAAGGCTTTCATGGTGCTCAAGATGGTATACTTCTTATCGTTGGTGATAAGACGAACATAATCACCTAGAGCCTCTACAAAGTTTAGTTCGTGGAGGTTGATTTTCACCATTTTCCCATCACACTTTACAAAGAAATCCATCCCACCCGTGTCTTCTCCTTCAAATATTTCGTGAATGCGACGAGCTTTTTCAGCTGCTTTTAGGAAGCGATCAAAGTTGACTGGCTTAGTGACATAGTCCGTAACGTCATATTCAAACGCCTCTACAGCATAATCCTTCTTGGATGTTACAAAAATAATTTGCGGCACATCGGGAAAGCTTTGGACAAATTCTAGTCCCGACATTTCTGGCATTTCAATATCCAAGAATATCAAATCTACCTTCTTACTTGAAACGGCAACGCGCGCAT
>CAXAIH010000060.1:0-9359 GCA_963968755.1 uncultured Flavobacteriales bacterium | reverse complement strand
TCCAAAAGCCAATATCCCATATTTCACTCGAGCTCGACTTTTAAGGATAGTATATCGGAACATCCGAAGGGCAGGGTTTTTGTCCAGTCATAGAATTCACGATTCTCTGTTCACAATTACGGACCGGCCTAAAATTCAAGGGCCTCTTTTCCAGTATGTTTGAGAGTATTCAAATTCCCTATGATTCGTTCCCTGCTCTCATTTGGGCTGTTATGCCTGCTTTCTTCCCAAGTTTTCGCCCAATTGGACGAGGAGTATTATGCTATTTTTCGGCAGGCCAAATTGCACATAGCGAACCACGATGAAGCCTCAGCCATTCCACTTCTTGAAGACTTGTGGAAACGTGATCATAAGAATGCCAACATAGCATATCATCTTGGCGCCAGCTACATCAAGCAAGAATTAAACGTGAAGCAAGCCGTAAAACTGCTCGAGTTTGCAAAGGAGAATTTTTCACCCTACTACGACCGCGCTGCAGTTACAGAGAGACGCGCTTCTGAGTACACCTATTACTATCTGATCATTGGCTACAGCTTGACAGGCAAGTGCAAGCAAACTGTAGAAACGCTCAATGAATTCTACTCTGTGTTTTCTTATGAAGACGAGTGGTTCTTAGTAGAAGGTCAAAAATGGCATCGCATCTGTGGAAAACGCAAATTCAAAGAAGAACAAGAGAACATGCTCGCCGATGCAGATTCACTCATAGCCGGAGCACAAGAAGAAGTAGCTGAAGCCGCCAAAGAAAAAGACGCTGAAGAGGAAAAAGCTGTGACACAAGAGGAAGATGAGGAGGATGAAGTTCAAGCTCTGGCTTCGTACAAAATGGCTTCCTCTGAAATCGATTTAAAGCCGAGTTCTGGTTGGTCACGGCAAGGGAATTATATTCGCGATAAGAAGCCTGAAAAACAGTACCGCGATCGTCTGACACCCATTACCGACCCTGAGTCAAGAGGAATAAAAACCAAGCGAGTAAACTATACAACCACGCATTCCTTATTTGGCGTTCAAGTAGGCGCTTACATCGATCCGAAATTTACACGTGATTTTGACGGCATCAAAAACGTTGAAGTGTACATGGACCAAAATGGTGTCTTCCGATATGTTGTTGGTCGCCTGATCTACCCTCAACAAGCAGCTAAGCTTTTAGAATTCGTGAAAGAAGCAGGCTATAAAGATGCTTTCATCGTGGACATCAATGGAGCTACCTATCAAGAAGAGGTGGTCACCTTAGATAACGTTCCAATCAAGAAAGACATTCGAGGAAAGGTTGATTTCCGAGTTCAGATTGGTGCTTTTCGAGATACCATTCCAGATGAACTGGTACGAACCTATTTGCGCATCGACCGGATTCGAGAAAATATTCAAGGTGACCTTACAGTACTAACGGTAGGTTCTTATGGTTCCTACGACATTGCAAAACGCTATTGCGAACACATCAAGGTAATTGGCTTGCCAGATGCCTTCGTTGTTTCGTACAACTATGACACGAAGATTTCTGTAACAGAGGCAAAGAAGTACATCGAGGACAAAAAATCGCTTCGTATAGAAGAGCAAGAAAAGAATATCGACAAGCTCGAAAAACAGAAAGAAAAGCAGGACAAGAAGAGGGTAAAGAAGGATAAATCCTAGCGAATTTCTTGTGTATAATTTCTTGAAAAATCACCTAGTCCCTAAGCCACTTTAAGCCATTCAAGGAGCTACATTCGAAGGACAATCCGAACGCATCTTAAGTCATGAGAGCCTACCTCGACTTGCTCGAACACATTCTTAAAAATGGAACCCAAAAATCTGATCGCACAGGCACAGGTACCATCAGTTGCTTTGGCTATCAAATGCGCTTCGACCTATCGAAGGGCTTTCCAGTTCTGACCACCAAAAAGCTGCACTTACGTTCCATCATTCATGAACTCTTGTGGTTCTTGAAAGGAGATACAAACATTGCCTACCTCAAGGAAAATGGTGTCCGAATATGGGATGAGTGGGCGGATGAAAATGGCAACCTAGGACCCGTTTACGGACATCAATGGCGTTCGTGGCCTTCAGCGAATGGGGAGCAGATCGATCAAATAAGCAATCTATTAGAAGGCCTTAAAAACAACCCAGATTCTAGAAGGCATATTGTGAGTGCATGGAATGTAGGCGATATTCAAAACATGGCTCTTCCACCTTGCCATTGTCTGTTCCAATTCTATGTTGCAGATGGAAAACTCTCGTGCCAATTGTACCAACGCAGCGCCGATACCTTTCTTGGCGTGCCCTTCAACATCGCCTCTTACGCACTCTTCACAATGATGTTGGCACAGGTCTGCGATCTTGAATTGGGTGATTTTGTACACACCTTTGGTGATGTGCATTTATACAACGATCACCTCGAACAGGCTCGCCTTCAGCTTACTCGTGAGCCAAAAGAGCTCGCCAGTATGAAAATCAATCCCGAGGTGAAAAACATCTTCGACTTTTCTATTGAAGATTTTGAACTGATCAATTACGATCCAGACCCACACATCAAAGCCACTGTTTCCATCTAATATGATTGTATCCTTAATAGCCGCCATCGCTGCGGACAATTCTATTGGTCGCGACAACGATCTTTTATGGAGTCTTCCTGCCGACATGAAGTTCTTCAAGTCGAGCACAAAGGGACATACGGTATTGATGGGACGAAAGAACTATGAGAGCATTCCTGAACGATTCCGACCTCTACCCAGTCGAGTGAACATCGTGGTGAGTAGGAATGCAAACTATGAAGGTTGCCTCATGGTGAGAAGTATTGAAGAAGGCCTCAAAGCTGCTGAGGAATCAGGAGAAGAAGAACTTTTCGTGATCGGTGGAGGTGAAATATATCGTCAAACCATTGACCTTGCAGATCGCTTGTACATTTCCCATGTGGATGCGCAATACCCTGAGGCAGATGCCCACTTCCCTTTCTTCGAGAAGCGATTATGGGAAGAAGTAGAACTCGCAAAGCATGAGATAGACGAGAGGCACGAGCATGTATTTAGAATAGTTCAATACAACCGGAAGAATGCTTAAGCAGGAAAGTCCTATTTTTGGAATAATGAAGTACCTCACCTGCCTGCTCCTAATCGCCCTAAGTTTTACTTCTTGCAGAGACTCTATCCGCGATTCGGATCTAGATACTTCTACTGCTAGGGATCACATGCTCGCACAAACCGTTTTCCTCGACGTAATGCGCCAAGTGCACCGAATGGCCATTGAGGATTCATTGCTTATTAAGGCAGGCTTCACTTCCGACCTTCAAGACGACTGCCTAGACACCATTTATTTCACAACCTCGCCAACAGCTAGGTATAAAGTCTTGTGGTTGGATTATGGAGAGGTGAATGACGCGAGTAATTGTGAGGACTTTAAAGATCGAGGCGGAAGACTAAACATCACCATCGACGGTTTTTATCCCGACGATTTTACTTTTCTTGAAGTTAACCTCTTCTCCTACTCTGTTGATAGCTTAAGCATCGAAGGCAGCTTCCAATACACCTTGGTAGGAACAAATGCAAGTGGCGAAAAACTCTATAACCTGGTAGTTTCTGATGGTTTCATCAGTTCAGCCAAGTACAAGCTTGTTTGGGAGTGTGATTACTTCGTGGTACAAACGGAAGGAAACGACCTTCCTAAACCCTTTGATGATGTCTTCCGTTTTGAAGGCTCTTCCAGCGGTCGCGGGACTTCTGGTAGCTCATTCGAGGTGGAAACCCAGGGTGAATGGTTCTATGACCTTGGCTGCATCTATCCGTATGGAACGGGCGTACAAGAAATGGAAATTCCAGACCTATCGAGCCGCTTTATCACATTCTCGGATGAATGCGTATCCACGGCTAAAATGAGGAACATCAATATTCCCTCAGCAGATCTGGAAATAGATTATTGATTGCTTCCTTAAGAAGCGACGCGAAGCTTGCTGATTGCTGCCTTATTCAACTTCCCTTTCGCATAGTTCAAGGTCACGCGGAATTCTTTCACATCCTTCGCCGAAGGCAATTCAAACATAGAATCCAATAAGACTGCCTCACAAATTGCGCGTAAGCCACGGGCTCCAAGTTTAAACTCAACCGCTTTCTCAACCATATAGTCAAGAACCTTCTTATCGATGTTCAACTTGATGCCTTCCATTTCGAAGAGCTTCACATACTGTTTGATCAGTGAGTTTTTCGGCTCAGTCAAAATTCGACGCAAAGCAACAGAGTCAAGTGGGTCTAGATAAGTGAGAACTGGGAATCGTCCGATGAGTTCAGGGATCAATCCAAAGCTTCTTAAATCCTGAGGATTGATCCATTGAAGCACATTTTCATCGTCGTGCTGAACACGCTCTTCTTTGGAATTTGAGAAGCCTAAAGCATTGGCATTCAATCGACGCTCAATCACTTTCGCTATGCCATCAAATGCACCACCACAGACAAAAAGAATGTCCTGTGTATTCACTTGAATCAACTTTTGCTCCGGGTGCTTACGTCCGCCTTTCGGTGGAACATTCACAACAGTTCCTTCTAAAAGTTTCAGTAAAGCTTGCTGTACGCCTTCCCCAGAAACATCTCTGGTAATCGAAGGGTTGTCGCTCTTGCGTGCAATCTTATCCACCTCATCGATGAAAACAATGCCTTTCTCAGCCTTCGACACATCGTAGTCTGCTGATTGAAGCAATTTTGACAAGATGCTCTCCACATCTTCCCCAACATAACCCGCTTCTGTAATCACGGTTGCATCAGCAATACAGAAAGGAACGTTCAAAATCTTCGCAATGGTTTTGGCGAGGAGGGTTTTACCCGTTCCCGTTTCACCCACCATAATGATGTTGGACTTTTCAATATCCACATCATCCATCTCGTCGCGCTCCTGAGTAATTCTTTTATAGTGGTTGTAGACCGCAACGGACAAAACCTTCTTGGATTCATCCTGACCAATGATAAACTCGTCTAGGTGCTTCTTGATGTCCATCGGCTTGAGCAAGTTCAGGGACGACTGCAACTTAGATTGCAATTTGACGCTCACTTCCTCGTGAACGATGTTTTGAGCTTGTACAATGCAGTTGTCGCAAATGTGACCGGATATTCCTGCAATCAGAATATTAACCTCACTTTTTGATTTCCCGCAAAAGGAGCACTTAGGTTCGTTGCGTTGCATAGACTAGTTATCTCGTACGAGCACTTCGTCAATCATGCCATAAGCTTTGGCTTCATCAGCCAACATCCAATGGTCTCGATCTCCATCTTTCCACACTTGATCGTAATCTTGACCAGAGTGGCTAGAAATGATTTCGTACAATTCCTTTTTGATCTTCTGAATCTCTCGTGCCGTGATTTCAATGTCGGAAGCTTGACCTTGTGCCCCTCCCATCGGCTGGTGAATCATTATTCTTGAGTGTGGAAGTCCTGTTCGCTTTCCTTTGGCGCCAGCACAAAGAAGAACCGCTGCCATAGAGGCTGCCATTCCTGTACAAATCGTTGCAATGTCAGGACGGATGTACTGCATGGTATCGTACATACCCAAACCTGCATAAACAGAACCTCCTGGAGAATTCATATAAATCTGAATGTCCTTTTTGGCATCCGTAGATTCTAAGAACAGCAACTGCCCCTGAATGATGTTCGACACATTGTCGTCGATTGGGACTCCCAAAAAGATGATGCGATCCATCATCAGACGTGAGAAAATATCCATCGAAGCTACATTCATCTGACGCTCTTCAATGATGGTCGGAGAAATGTAATTCGAATACATGGAATTGTACCTGTGCAGGCTTAGACTGCTAATTCCAAGATGTTTTGTTGCGTATTTTTTGAATTCGTCGCTGTTGCTCATATTGTTTTTTAGAATTTGACCAGGTTCGATAGGCTATCCAAGATTTTGTTTTTTCCAGATGTCTTATTGACCAATTTAACAAAATCGTCGAAAGAAAGTTCCTTCTCCTTCATGCTAACGGTCTCTTTGTAAAAGCTCATCAAACGCTCTTCAAAAAGTTGGTCATAGATCTTTCTGGCTTCCTCCTCTTTGGCTAAGGTATTGGCTACCATACCATCGAGCTCTGCATCTGGAATGTCTTTATATCCATAAGTCTCCATTTGCTTGCGGTAAAGCTCCTTTGTGTGATCTACAGCCTCTTTGTGCGTTACGTTCAAATCGTTCTCTTTCACGATTTTGCTCTCAATGATCTGCCATTTGATTCCCTCTAAATAACGTTCCCATTCCTCTTCAAGTTTGGTCTCGTTCATTTCTTCGTTGGTTTCAATAATCCAACGGCGAAGAAAATCCTCTGGTACTTTGATTTTGAATTTGCTAATTAGTTTGTCGGATAAGTCCTTGTAAAATTTTCTATCCGAGTCCACTTGAAGGTTTTTCTCAAGCTCTTCTCTAATCTTATTTCTGAACTCTTCTTCCGATTTCACCTGCTCAGGTCCATAAAGCTTGTCGAAAAGCTCTTGGGTTAGCTCAGCTGGCTCCATGTGGTACACTTGCTCAATCTCAAAACTTAAATCTTGCTTCAAGCTTTCCGCCTTGCTTTGAGAGATGTTCAACATCTGGGCGATGTCGCCTGGGCCACGTGTAATTCTGTTCGGATCTACGGTAAGCTTGTCGCCAATCTTGGTTCCTAGAAGTTGCTTCTTCGCTTTCACATCTTCCACAAACTCAACGGAGATCGTAGAGTGTGCGTGCATTCCACCTTCTACCTCATTTCCATCTTTATCGAGCTCTCTAAAGATCCCGTGAAGCATATCTTCTTCGCCAGCTTTCTCAGAATTGCTCACCTTCCCATAACGCTTCGCAATATCCTTGGCGTATTTGTCGATGAGTGCATCGTCGATTTGGATTTTGTAGTAATCCATCTTGTCTTTAGTCGAAAGGTTGACATCAAATTGAGGCGCTAGGCCAAGGTCGTAGGTGAATTCAAAAACTTCACCGTCCATTTCAAGGTCAATCTTGTTTGCGCTATCTGCGCTAGGGAGCGGCTGACCAAGAACATCCAATTTGTTCTCTGTAAGATACTTCATCAAGTTGTCAGAAAAAACCTTGTTCAATTCTTCCGCCAATACAGCCTTGCCGTACATCTTCTTCACCATGCCCATCGGCACTTTACCTGGTCTAAATCCAGGCATGTTCATTTTCTTTCTGTAGTCGGTTAAAATGGTCCCAACACGCTCTTGATAATCCTTAGGTTCCAACTTGATGGTGAGCTGCGCATTTAACTCGTCGACGTCTGTTCTTGTAATGTCCATGTATTCAGTATTTTATCTCTTTCTTCAGCCGTTAATTGAAGGCTGCGAAGGTAAGGTATTTTGAAGTTCCTAAATCACTTGACTACAGCTTTCTGAGCACTCGGCTCAACTGAAGGCTTCCGTAATTTTCTTGGCAAGAACGGAAGCCATCTTGTAGTTCGAATCGTGCGTCCAGCCAGCTACGTGTGGACTAAAAAACACGCGATCGGATTTGAGGAGGCTATCGAGGCTAGAATTGCTCTGCATTTCCTCAAAGTTTTGCCCTTCAGTTTCAAGAACATCTAAACAGGCGCCAAGTACAATTCCTTCGTCCAAAGCACGGACAAGGTCGGCAAGTGGAATGATAGGACCACGAGCTGTATTCACTATGTACAGCGGGTTTTCGAAGGACTTGAGAAAGTCGTAATTGACCATTTGCCTCGTTCCGTCCGTTAGGTTGGTGTGGATGCTCAAGACTTCCGTTCTTTTCTTGAATTCGAGGAGGTCCACTTCTTGAACTCTTTCATTGCCGAAGCCAGACTTGTGCTTATCGTAAGCGATGATTTCACTTGAAAAGCCAGAACACTTTTGCGCAAAAGCGCTTCCCATGAAACCATAACCCAAGATGCCAATGGCTTTCTCCCCTAGTTCTAAACCCCGGTTTCCTGGTCGATCCCAAATTCCTTTCCGCACCTCATTATCCGCCTTGCCTAGGTGATTAAACATCTGCAAAAGCATTCCTATGGCATGCTCACCAACAGCATCTCGGTTCCCTTCAGGGCTATTAAAACACTGGATGTTTCGCTTTTCGGCAGATTGCCGGTCGATGTTCTCCATCCCCGCGCCGCTGCGCCCAATAAACTTCAAGGATTCAGCCTTAGCAATCAAATCCTCAGTCACCTTAAACTTCGACCGAATTATGATACCGTCGTAGTCATGAATGCGCTTCATGACTTTCTCCCGATCCCAATCATAAGCTTCAACACATTCCCACCCATTTGCTAGGAAACGTTTTGATAAGACCTCATGAACTTGATCGATGAGTAGGACCTTCATACTTATTGGAATCAGTTGCTAAGAAGACCCCCGCTCAGTTGTATCAGGTTGGATTCTGAAATTTTCAACTCGTATCGACTTTGGGCTAATGAAATCTTTGACCTGGATAGGTTCAATTGTGCTTCACGAAACTGTGTGTTTGTCAACTTCCCCAAGTCAAACAGCTCCTTGCTCCGCTTGAAGTTTAACTCTGCCGTCGCCTTGTTCTTCTCTTCCAAAGCCACCACTTTCCATTTATTGAGGTATTCAGAATAAGCAATTTCTAAGTCCTTTTTTAGAAGGCGCACCTGCTCTTCTTTGCGGATAAGCTGCGTTTTTAGATTCAAGGCTGCGAGCTTCGATTGCGTCCTTCGTTGGCCACCACCATAAAGACGATAGTTTAAACTAAGTCCTGCAGATAAGCCATTGTTAACGGCCTTCTGAAGCTGACTCGCCTCATTGTCAGACTGAGATATCGAATAGCTCGAGTTCAATGAAATGCTTGGGTACGCAACGGACCTGCTCAGTTTTGCATCCTGCTCCGCAAGAAGAATTGCTTGTTGCGCATTTTGGTAGGCGGCATTGTTACTTTCCGCCTGCTTCCATAGCTCATCAAGAACTAGAGTTTCTTTAAAGTCTACTTCTTCATCTACCTTGAGCTCAGCATTAAACTCCTGCTCCCCGAGAAGAAAACTCAGGTTCTTAGCTGCAGAAGTCAAGGCAAGCTGATTGTTCAAGAGGTTGATGCTGTCGCGACCAAAATCAACTTCGGCAGAAAGTAGATCAACCTTGTTGTTGCCTCCATATTCATAGCGCACTTTGGCTCTATCTAGGCGGTCTTTTGAAATGGCTGCACTCTCTGCTAATACTGCATCATTCTTCTGCAGGCTCGCCAATTGATAGTAATTGGTGATTACCTGGAGGACGATTCCCTCCACCGCCATTCTGTTCTGCGTGGTGGCCAAATCCACTGAAATACCAAACTTCTTGTAGGTGGTTTGAGCAGCGAAACCGTTGAACAAAATGTAATTCAAATTCAGTGAAGCATTCATTCCTTTGGCTTCGGCACCGGTTACGTTCAAAGGTTCAGGGAGCCCTAGAATTGTATGTTCCGCA
>CAXAIH010000059.1:0-9376 GCA_963968755.1 uncultured Flavobacteriales bacterium | reverse complement strand
GCTTAAAACAGATGAAGGTAGGAGGGAAAGCAACTTTTGTCATTCCTTCGTACAAAGCTTTCGGAGAAGATGGTTCGTCTACTGGGATTGTGCCTGCATACACAACGCTCGTCTACGATGTTGAGCTGGTGGGGATTAAATAGGTAAACAACCGGGAAGTATAAAAACTATTGGCCCAACGAGTAGCTATTTCCCTAGCACAAAGACCGCCAATGGTTTCTTCTCTTTCAGCCTTTCACCTTTCCATTCGGCAGCGGTCCGTTTCTCTACCTTCTCATTCGGCAAACCTAGGTTCATCGCCACACATACTTGAATGCGTGGACTTAAATGAGAGGCAAACTCTTCAAGCAGGTTCTGGACGCGGTAGGGTGTTTCGATGAGGATCTGCGTTTGATTGTCGCGCTCGATGCTCGCTTGTAGCTTTTTAACGAAGCTTCTTCGCTCTTGTTTTTGGATTGGGACGTATCCACGAAATGCGAAATCCTGTCCATTCATGCCACTGGCCATTAGTGCCATGAGGATAGAGGAGGGGCCCACGAGAGGAACGACTTCGATTCCCATCGCTTGAGCTTCCGTCACAACTCTTGATCCTGGGTCAGCCACAGCTGGAGCACCGGCCTCGCTTAACAGTCCAATATCTTGGCCTTCGAAGCAACGCATGAGTATTTCCTCAAAACCATTTTGCTGACCGTGTTTCCCAATATCAAAAAGTTCAATATCCGATTGTGGAGTTTTAAGTCCGAACTCCTTTAAGGCAGCTCGGGCACTCTTTTCACGTTCTACAAAAAAGCAGCTGAGCTCAATGGCTACATCAATCGTATGCTGCGGAATATCGTTTAGGCGGCCATCAGCGCCCAACTTTACTGGAATGAGGTATAATTTACCCGTTTTCATTTTTGAGCTCTGAAACGATCTTATCTGAAGTCTTACTCAACATTTGATATACATCTTCAAATCCATCCACACCCCCAAACCAAGGGTCGGGTAAGGGGCTGTCGCTTCCCGGAACAAGCGAATTTAAGAACATGCTGACCTTGGCGCGGTCTTCATCGCTTCGGGCTAAACGCAAGACATTTTGATGATTGCTCTCATCCATGGTGTAGATCTGATCGAAGGTATCGAAATCTGCTTGGGTAAACTGACGGCCACGAAGCGTACTGATGTCGATGCCATGAGAGCGCATATTGTCGATGGCTCTTGGATCCGGCTCCTCACCGACATGATAGTTGGCGGTACCAGCAGAATCTACTTCAATAGATAACCCAGCCTCCTGAGCTCTTGCGCGAAAAATGCCTTCAGCCATAGGAGAGCGACAGATGTTTCCCAAACAAACCATAAGTACTTTCTTCATTTTACTCCAAAAAAAAATAGGAACCGTTTCGAGCGAAACAATCCCTATTTACAACCAACCATGAAAATATTATTGGATCGCGATTTTCTTTTCGAGATCGCTTATATATCCTCTAAATGTTTTGTCTGTATCCATCAAGTTATTTACCGTCTTGCAAGCGTGAAGAACAGTTGCATGGTCTTTTCCACCGCAGTGAGCTCCAATGTTCGCCAAAGATGATTTGGTAAGCTTTTTCGAAAAGTACATGGCAATCTGTCGAGCTTGCACAACTTCGCGTTTTCTGGTTTTTGATTTCAACAGTTCGATAGGCAAATCGAAGTAGTCGCAAACGACTTTCTGGATGTAATCTATCGATACTTCTCTTGCCGTGTTCTTAACAAACTTATCAATCATTTGCTTCGCAAGGTCCAATGTGATTGATTTCTTGTTGAGCGACGACTGCGCAATCAAGGAAATCAAAGCTCCTTCCAGCTCACGAACATTTGTTGTAATGCTGTAAGCGAGGTACTCCACAACTTCTTTTGGAAGCTCAATCCCTTCTTGGTACATCTTCATTTCAAGAATCGCAATGCGCGTCTCAATTGAAGGTGCCTGAAGATCCGCAGAAAGTCCCCATTTGAAACGAGAAAGAAGGCGCTGCTCCATTCCTTGCATCTCAACTGGAGGTTTGTCGGAGCTAAGCACCAACTGTTTTCCTGACTGATGTAAGTGGTTAAAAATGTGGAAGAACACATCTTGCGTTCTGTCCTTGCCAGAAAAAAACTGCACATCGTCAATGATCAAAACATCGATCATCTGATAGAAGTGAATAAAGTCGTTCTGGTTGTTGTTCTTTACCGACTCAATGAATTGTTGGGTGAATTTTTCAGAAGAGACATATAGTACAGTCTTCTGAGGGTGGTTCTTTTTGATCTCGATGCCAATGGCGTGTGCGAGGTGGGTTTTCCCCAATCCTACACCGCCGTAAATTAGCAATGGATTAAAAGCTGTGCCACCGGGTTTCTTAGCTACAGCATATCCTGCCGAACGCGCCAACCGGTTGGAGTCTCCTTCGATAAATGTGTCAAACGAATAATTCGGATTCAACTGCGAATCAACCACAACCTTTTTCAATCCCGGGATGATAAAAGGATTTTTGATGGTTTTCTCACCAATCTCTACAGGCATGCTCACTGATGGGTTCTTTACCGCCGCGGTGTTGGAGGTAGGGATCCGTACAGAATATGGTTTAGAGGATGTCAAGTTGTTGTCCATGATGATGCTGTACTCCAGCTTGCCATCATTTCCAAGTTCTTTCTTGATGGTTTTTTTAAGCAGTGTGATGTAGTGCTCCTCTAGCCATTCGTAAAAGAACTGACTTGGAACCTGAATCGTTAGCACACTATCCTTGAGCTTAACCGGCTTGATTGGTTCGAACCAGGTCTTATAACTCTGCAAGCTTACATTGTCTTTGATTACCGATAGGCAATTCGACCAGACCTCTTCAAGCGTTTTCTTGCTCATTTGAACTGAATCAAGTGTATAAGTTAAACAATAAAATAGTTGTCCCCGTGAAAGTGAACTTCCCTTACAGTATTCCTAGAATAGAGTGTTTCTCGGGCCCCGTAATGATGAGACAAATATTCCAATAATTTCTGTAGAAAAAAAACGAAATGTCTATTGACTTTGTTGTTTTTTTAGCGCACATTCAAGCCGTCCAGAAATTAATTCTAGCGAGGGTTACAGCCAAATTTTCTTAGAAGGTTGATATCATGACCTTTAGCCTTTATCGCTTAAATACATTATGAATTAAACAGTGTCTAAATTGTATCATTCAGAGCTAGAAATACGAGTACGCTACGCAGAGACCGATCGAATGGGATATGTGTACTATGGAAACTACTCAATCTACTTTGAGGTGGCTCGAGTGGAGGCACTTCGCTCACTGGGTGTGAGTTATAAATCTTTAGAGGATGAAGGCATCATGTTGCCGGTGCTCGAATACCGCATCAAATACTTCAAACCTGCCTTCTACGATGACCTACTAAAAATAGAAACCAGCATTGATAAAATGCCAGGTGCTCGTGTTCATTTCTTTTACAAAACCTTTCGCGAAAACGGTGAACAAGTGAATGAAGCGGAGACCACCTTAGTTTTTGTGAACGTAAAAACTGGACGACCAGTGGCGGCACCTGATGATGTGCTGGAAAAGTTCCAGGCATACTTTCACTCCTGAGGCAACACCAGCAAGCGCACCACTACATCTACATCACCTGTGAGATGTAACATATACATACCTGTACTTAGCTCATCCAAATTCAGGCTCAAGCTGAATGGATCTGTATCCTCAACTCGAAAGATTTGTCGTCCCCTCAGATCGTAAACCTGAATGTCCCAGTCATTTAGATCAGAGGTGAACCAGCGAATCTGATTGCTCACGAGGGTTTCCAAATCAAGCAAAGCTTCCCTAGAAAAATTTACTGGCCTGAATACGGTGTCGCAATCGAGTATACCGCGAAGCTTTAAGTTTTTACATATAACATCTTTATGGTCAGCATTATATAAGTTTGAATCTGCCATCACCAATTCGATGGCTGCTTGTGGGAATTCCATTCCGAGAAAGGAAGCGTACAGACTTTGAAGTACAATTTGGTCTGTTACTTCTGGGCCTAGCTCGTCCATGATATCAGAAAGCATTCCCGAATAGATTAGTGACGATTGATAGAAATCTTCCCCGCCAAGGTCCTCAGGATAATGTTCCTCGGTAGTAAGGTCTCTTCCAGGCCAGAACTCGTTGTGCCCATCCCAATTGAAGATCTGTTTGTACCCAAACGAACTCCAACCATATGAATAGGAGCTGGCGAAATAGTCGCAAATGGCTTCGTCGAAGCCGCGTCGTTCAACACCGCCATTGGTCTGAGGAGCAGCATAAAAGCTCAAGGCATGTCCCAATTCGTGAATAACAATGTCGGCGTCTTCTGCATCATCAACGCCACCTTGACCAAATAGGATAAGCGTATCAAGCCTGTTAAAAGCTGCGAAGTCATCTCCATTAAAAGCATGTGCGTCAAAATCCATCGGACCTTGTATGAGATCAAACCCCCAGTCTTCAATCTTCTTCAAGAAGGTGCTAAAGTGGTACAAGGCGTTTACCTCCTCAAATGGTGCATAGCTTCGGTTGAATAAAAAGAAATCCGATTGACTTCTATAAGGAACATCATTGGGAGGAGAACGATCTAAAGAGCGCGCATAGTCGTTCCAGACATGAAAGCTGTCTCCTTTCCAGAGAAGTTCTAGGTCAACTTCAAAGAGCTGATCCAAGAAGAAGCTGTTGGTTTGGTCGTTGTTATCTAAATAAGGTGCACCGTATGCTACCTCTGCAGTTGTTAAGGGGTCAGGACGATACACATTCGCTCTGACAGTGGTATCGGAGATCGCGTCCATCATGCTTTCGCTCGCTAGAATTTCACCATCAGGGCCAACGAAGAGCTCAGAAGCTCGATCGTCTTCTATAACCCCTATGAGCCAGCCTTGCGTCCACCTCTCTTGCAAACGCTTAAGAGCGGGCTTGTAATATCGAACTTCATGTACTTCATTGATGGCTGGAGGATCGAGCTCCATCAATTCAAAGTTCGGATTCAGATCTTCTGGAAGCGCAAAAGACATGGAGTAGAGATGATGCGTATGGGTGATATTGAGCTTCACAAAAGCCTCAGCGATCTCGTATTCGTCCACATAGAGTTTGTACAAATGGTGATTCCCTACAGGTGATTTAGTGCTTGCGGAAAGTTCGGCTTCGAGCTCGCCCAGTTGGAACTGCTCCTGAACAAAGCTCGCAGGATCTTGCAATTCCACATTCATGAGCTTATGCTGAACGCGGACTTGCGCCGATAAGCTTTGACTGATAAGTAGAAATACTAGCAGAAATTTATTCAAGGATGAAATGTTCTAGTCCAAGGATAAAGATACCTACCACAGCCAGTCCGATGCCTATCCAATTCCTCTTTTCCAGCTTTTCTTTGAGCAAGAGGAAGGATAGGAGCGTAGTGAGCAATACGATCGACAAATTGTTAATCGGAAAGGCGTTGGAACTGTTGCCTTCAAAAGCTTCTAGGACAGCTAGAATGAGGTAAATGGAGAAGAAGTTGACTATCCCCAGAGTAATACCCCAGCGGAAATCGAGTTTGGAAGGTTTTCCCTTCCTCGAAAAAAGAAGGTAGATACTTCCTAAGAGAAAAGCACTGAAGAAGATGGCAGAAGAAAAGGACAGCATCTCATCTCCTTGTAAATACTTGGTTTGATTCCATTTTAGGACTCCATCCAAAAGCCCGCTTCCAAGAAAGAGCAGTAGGGGAAGAATGAAACTTTTCTTCCAATGTTGATCGCTTTTCCACAAACTGAAGAATACACCGACCATGGCTGAAGTCAATCCAATTAGCTGAAGTGCGCTCAGCTCTTCCTTCAAGACAAGAATGGCAAACAAGAATGGAATGACCACCGATAACTTATTGCTGATGACAGCCACCGAAGCACCATTGACTTGGGTTGTTTTGGCCATTAAGTTAAAAAGGGAGATAAATAGAAATGCCAGAAAACAAATGGACAGAAGAACGTTGGTTTGCAGCAGAACTCCCCAGTTTTCTCCTCTGGAAAGTATCAAGCCTAAGAGGCCGGCGGTACCATAGTTTACAACAATTGCCTTTAGGTTGTTGACGCCGAATCGATTTAATTGATTGAAAATCAAGAAGATGAGACTGGAGGCAAAAATGGATAGGATTAGATAGGTCATGTTCTCAGGAGAAGCCTCGTCGATTAACTTTGCACCAAATTTAATCGCATGAGTGAAGCATACATCATCGACGCCATTAGAACTCCAATTGGAAACTTTGGAGGAACGCTTTCAGCAGTAAGAACAGATGACTTAGGAGCACACGTAATTAAGGCTTTGATAGAGCGCCATCCAAATTTGGATTTGACCGCAATTGAAGATATTATTATAGGCTGCGCGAATCAAGCTGGTGAAGACAACCGAAACGTTGCCAGGATGTCCTTGCTTCTGGCTGGTCTACCATTCGATGTTCCAGGTGAGACGGTCAACCGTCTTTGCTCTTCGGGAATGTCGGCAACTGTGCAGGCATTCAGAGCCATCAAGAGTGGGGAAGGAGACCTGTTCATTTCAGGCGGAGTTGAAAATATGACTCGTGGACCTTGGATAATTTCCAAGACGAGTAAAGCTTTTGGTCGGGATGCAGCCATGTTCGATTCCAGCTTTGGCTGGAGATTCATCAACCCAAAGATGGAAGAGCTTTACGGAACCGATGGAATGGGGCAGACCGCCGAAAACTTGGTAGACAAGTACGGCATTAGTCGTGAAGATCAGGATGCCTTTTCATATTGGTCGCAAATGAAAGCCACGGCCGCTCAAAAGAGTGGAAGGCTAGCGGAGGAGATTTCAGCCGTTTCCATTCCTCAGCGCAAGAAAGATCCAATTGTATTCGACACAGATGAGTTCGTAAAACCCAATACCAGCATGGAAGTACTCGCCAAGTTGTATCCGGCTTTTAGAAAAGACGGAAGCGTAACCGCTGGAAATGCCTCGGGCTTAAACGATGGTGCCGCAGCCATCCTCGTCGCCTCAGATGCTGGTACCAAAACACACAATCTAACTCCCATGACGCGTTTCGTCTCATCAGGAGTTGCCGGAGTAGAACCTAGCATTATGGGAATTGGCCCTGTTAAAGCCTCTGAAATCGCCCTAAAACGTGCAGGATTGAGTATGAAAGACATGGACATCATTGAACTCAATGAAGCATTTGCAGCTCAAGCCTTGTCTTGTACTCGTGCATGGGGCTTAGACGATGGAGACGAGCGTTTGAATCCAAATGGAGGAGCCATTGCCATCGGTCACCCACTCGGAGTTACAGGAGCACGTTTGATACAAACAGCATCTATCGAACTTCAGAAAACCGGCAAGCGTTATGCGCTATGCACGATGTGCGTGGGCGTGGGGCAGGGGTATGCTGTGGTTCTTGAGAGAACCTAGAGTTGAGAGTAGAGGGTGAAAGTATAATTTGGTTTACAATGTTAAGCTCCGAATGGCTGAGTTCAACATTTTAAATATTTCTTCAGCCTTGCTATAGAGTCTAGGATATGCTTCCGCTGTGAATTGACCTTCTATCTGAAGAAGTCGGATAATCGCAATACTTTCAGCCAATGACCTTCTAGCCATTTTGAAGAAGTTGGCTCTTGACTTTCCTTAATAATGCTGTTTCCTTCGTCGATGTTGGCAACAACACTCAATGAGCATCTTCCAAGTTGATCGCGCTCAAACCGAGCCAAGGATTTTGTTTTTCGTATTTCGTTTCGAACATTTAAGCAATAATCTTCAGCTTTCTTATGGGCTTTGAACTTTTCAAAATCAAACATGCTTCAAATAAAAACCATCTAGAAACAGCCCGGCGAATAAACTCATTCTACTCTCATCTCTCCACTCTCAACTCCAAAAAAGCCCCACCAGATTTCTCCAGCAGGGCTTCTTTATTATTATTGAGTTTCCGGGTCTACACACCTAAGTTATTCCCATGAATGTAATCCTTGATCATACTTCGCTTGGAACGGCTAACCAAGACTTCATACTTATTTGAGAGCCTAAGCACACCACCACCTTCGGTATCGTAGTCCACAATTTTGGTGGCGTTGATGAGATGCGATTGATGTACACGTAGGAAGCCACTTGACTCCAAAGCCCGTTCAAAGTGCTTGAGCGTTTTAGAAATGAGCAAGAGCTTTGGTTCAGCCTCTAAGTAAATGTTCGTGTAATTATTGTCGGATTCCATACGCGCGATGGTCTCTAAATGAATGAGGCGAATTCCACCAGAGGTAGGGACCACCAGCTTATTGAACTCATCATTTTGTACGACTGTTTTTAAGGTTTTCTTACTGAACACTATTGTCTTCTTGGCTAATCTCGAATACTGGAGTAGGTCTCAAGGGAAGGGAGGCCTTCTTCAAGACCAATGTTCTGATAAATGGGCTTAAAAGCTTGAGATTCTACTCCCTGAATCCAAGGCCCGAGCAGGATAGATACTAGAAAGATGAATCGCACGCAATAGAGGCGTAGAATGGGTTTTAGCATGCGTATCACAAAATTGGGCCAGCTCTTTTCAATGGTCATTACCAAATCTTAATTGGAAACTACCAAATTCTCAAAAGCTCATTGAAGACTTAGTGAAAATAGAGTCTTTTGATATACCCTCAAAGTGAAACTGCAAGTACTCGCGCAGAGATTAAATCCTCTGAGCGATCTAAATACAAGGACGGCACGCTTCTGTCATCCTTTATTTTTGCTTGAAATCGTAGATGTTTAAACCACTTCGCAGCTTGGGTTCAATCCAAGTGCTTTTAGGTGGCATAATCAGCCCTGCATCGGCAACTGCTTCAAGTTCCTCAACAGAAACAGGGAATAGATTAAAAGCTACATCAGCCTTTTTGGTATCAACAAGCTCTTTCAATTTTTCAGGACCTTCCAAACCACTTACAAATCGAACGCGTTGATCTGTTTTCAAATCTTCAATCTCGAAGATGGGTTTCAGCAGGTTCTCACTCAAAACGTAAGCGTCTAATGACTTTACTGGGTGATCGGCTTCTACTTCTCGCATCAAGGGTTCGAGGCGATACCAAACTCCGCGCAAGTACATACCAATTTCTCCGTGCCGAACTGGCTTGTACACATCCACATGCAACTCATCTACCAGGAAATGCTTTTCAATATGAGCAATGATCTCAGGAATTGGTCTCTTTTGTTCAAAGCGAATAACTCGATTGAAGTCGACGATTTCGAGTTCATTTTGTGGGATGAGTATGGCCATAAAAAAACCAGCTTTTGGTCGATCCATACCCTCGGAGCGGTAGTGCGCATCTAGAAGAGCCGAAGAAGCACTCCTGTGATGTCCATCTGCGATGTACAATTTCTCAATTCCTGCGTAGGCTTTTTGAAAAGCTTTTATCTTAGATGGCTTCGTGATCTTCCAAAGTTTGTGGTTGATC
>CAXAIH010000058.1:0-9422 GCA_963968755.1 uncultured Flavobacteriales bacterium | reverse complement strand
CCCCCAGTTGTGGTTGTATTTGCGTTCAACTCGTAGTTCATTCCGGGTTGAATGGTAAAACCAACATGAATTCGCTTCATTCCAGCAGAACTCACGGTGACCGTTTTACTCTGAAGAATGCTTCCTGATGCATTTTCTAAAATCACCACTACATTTCCACTTCCGTTCGGATATACCGTTACGGAATCAAGTGTAATTGGATTGTACACGTTGAAAATCAAACCATCAGTCATTGATGTGTAGTTGTTTCCAAAACCAATGGCGCTGTCTACTGCACCAACAGACTCAAGACTCATATCGTAACCTTCTAGATAAAAAGTATCGGTTTGAGCAAGTCCTATGATGCCGTAGGAATTCCCAACGCTAATCGGCGTGCTTGCAGTTGCGCTTGTATACCATTCAACTGAATCCAAACTCGATACCGCTGTAACGACGGTATCAGTACCAAAACAAATATTGAAGTTTTGAACTCCAGGAGCTGTTGGAAGTGTTCGTACGGAAACTCCACCAAACTCAATCGTATCGTTGATGCTAATGGTATCGCCCGATAGATCCGTGAAGGATAGGAAATCGAAATTCCCACCTGCAGAAGTATTCACAGAAGAAAAGGTGACCGTATCCGTTGCACCACTTGCTAGGCTTGTTGAAATGGTGTCTACCAAGGTGGCTGTAACTGCCCCACTCACTTCAAGTACAACTCGAATGTTGTTTTGGGCATCCGTTCCGTGATTTTTCACAATTGCCTTAACATCCTGACTTGTAGCTCCACATGTGCTCAAATCGTTTATGATCGCCAATACTCCAACATCGTTTGCCGGTGGCATGTATTCTTCAAGCCCAATATCTGGGGCCGTTGTACTTCGCGTATTCCCAAAAAAGTCTTCATTAACCGAACTTCTAGGAATTCCTGCATTGTTCAAATCAACGGAACGTGTTCGCAGGTCCGTAGTGCTCCAATGAATAGGATTTACAGAAACTGAATTGGCTTCTTTTCCAGAAAGGGCGCGATAAATCGTAAGGTTGGCCCGATTTCCACCCCAATAGCCAAGGTTGGTTCCTAGTGAGTAAAAGTTGTTGTAATCTGAACTGTCAATTCCTGTATAGGGATTGGAATACACAGCATAACCTTGCCCAAAATTGGAGGCGGTATTGTTCATAATCCGAGCATTGTCACCTGATGTAAACGCTAAGTACAGGGCTGTAGAAGAGGTGCCTCCACTTTGAAGGCTAATCGAATTATGATACACTCTATTCTCAGTTCCTTGATTAGCATAAATACCATAAGGACTTCCTGTTGCATTCGGATTATACATGGCAACCGAATTGTTCGCGCAAAGCGTTGGACTGCTTATGGAGCCGTTGCAATTGAACATGTAAATACCGTAAGGAGAAGAGGTGCCGTTCAGCAAAATCTCGTTTCGTTGCACGGAAAGGGTGTCAGCGTAATAGGCGTAAATTCCACGTGGAGAGGTGTAGGTTCCCAAATCCTCCATGTAATTATCCTCTATGGTGGCATTGGCCGTGTAATAGAGGGAAATTCCCATATAGTAGAAGTCGGTAAAGCTATTTCCTACAATCTCATAATTGTCTTGAAAGCTAGTGCTTCCTGAACCATACACATAGACTCCATAGGACCCATTTTGGAAGGTGTTGTTACGAATCGTAATGTCGTTCGACATATTCGTTGCTCCGGTATAGTCGTACACAATTGCACCATTTATACTTGTATTTGACGTCGACGAACGCAGTCGACAATTTTCGATGCTTATGTTCGAATTGCTTCCACTGAATTCAATGGCATGTCCATATAAAGTTCCAGTGTTGTCAAGAAAAATACTGTCGAAGTTGATGTAGGATGCATCTTCAAATCGAACGATATAATTGTCTGAAGAGGTTCCAATAAAATAAATCTCTGGTATGGCCAGCACACCTGGCGCAGCCTTAAAGGCAATTGTAGCACTCGGCCCCGCGCCATTAATTGCTCCAAGAATAAACTGCTCGTTATATCCCGCAAAACGTACTTCAAAATCTACGTTACCACAAACCCCAAAACTATCTAGGGCAGCAACAGCAGAGCTGAAGTTTGGATAATCAGGACTTGCACCACCAATGGTATAGGTTCCAGACATACCTGTTCTAAACCCAAATTCTTTTAGGGTGTCGTTCACAAGCTGTTCGTCGGTGAAGCCGTTAGGAGCATCTGAATAAACTATAAGATCGTAGCTCGAACTTGAGGAGAATAAGAAGGAACCAAGATTTACATGCGCGGTATCTCCAGAAAGCAGTGAGCCTGTCCAAGAAGCTGCAATCTGACTAACAGCTGTTCCACCATTTGTTCCTACACTCCAACCAACATTGGCCGAGGTTAAGGTATCCTGTCCGTAATTCTTCAAAATAACCACCAAATCTGATGTGCCACCACATGGAACACTTGCTATTGCTTGAATACCAGCATCTCTGTCTTTAGCTGGTAGAAATCGGTAAATCTGACCACTTTGTGGCCGCGAACTCAAGTTTGATGTTTCGGTGGTTGTAGAGAAACCAGGACTGGTTCCCGTGCCAGTTAAAGACAAGAAATTGCCACTTCCTGTGCTGGCCCCAGCAAGTCCAATCGATGCAGATCCAAACAACACATTGCCACTTTCTTGCTGATAACTGTATTCAACAATATTGGTGGTCTCATAGAGTTTCACCTGAAAAGAGATCACGGGCACATTGGACTGATAATACCACTCATATCGCAACCACTCGAAGGTAAAAACCCGGTTAGGTACCGTTCCCGTCGTATCCCACGAAGCTTTGGAAACACCACCTGTGGCTCGTCCATCGAGGTCATCCCAAAGAGGAGCCAAGAGTGGTCGGATGTTGGTTGCGCTGAAATCCAGGTCGTTGGTTGGAGTCACATAAATCGAGGACGTATCAAAAAACAAAACCCCATTGGACGAAGTCTGCACGTGTTGAAAGGTGTCGCCGTCAAATACAAAATCGAAGCCCAACGGAATGGCACCTGATTCTTCGTCGTCCGCTTCAATGGCGGTGACTCTGTTTCCAGAAACGATCGTATCGAAGGTGCCGGAAAGGGCTTGCAAACTATAGAGATTGACCTGAGCTTGCGCACTGAACGACCAAACTAGGCATATGGCAACGAGTACCTTTTTCATGGATGTTGATGTTTGAGGGGTAAAGGTATGAAACTGAGGCCTTCATAAGAGCTTCAAGAAAGAAGCTTTCCTCAATGGTGTGTTGATGTAGAGCTACTTCTGCTCCTCTACTTCTTTAATTCGAAAGCGAAGGATTTCCTTAAAAAGCTCAAAAGGAAAGTTCACGAGCGGAAATTGAACCAAACCCTTTGCGAATTTGTGGTTGCCGAACTTATGTTTGAAGGCCTCTATTCCAGGAGGAGTTGGATACACTCCCATGTGAGATTTGTAGGCCGCACAACTGATGATAATCTTTCCTTTTTTGAAGGTCGGAATACCTTAGGTCATAATCTCCTCAAGCCCATCCACTTCATCATGAACGATTACCCAAAGTTGTTGCAGCAATCCTTGGGTTTCTGTCGGGAAATCCGTGAGATAATCGTCGATGTGTTTCTTATTCGCCATTCTCACAATCATGAGCTGCAAACTGCAAAGCCTTCACATCAAAACCCAAGTCACTTGCCTTCAAAAGCAGGCTTCGAATCCGCATCCTCTCCATACTCGACTCCCGGTTAAGAATCCAGAGGTACTTTCTTGAAGGATCACCTATGAGCGCCCAGGAATAATCATCGGCGCAATCAATGACGTAAAAGTTTCCTGCAAAAGGCCAGAAGAATGTCACCTTAGAGTTGACCAGGGAAGTTTGGGTTTGGCACCTTAGCACTTCCCATTATCTCCTCTTGTTTTCCATTGGTGATATTCACCCCCTGATTCAGAACTTCAATTTTGCCATTTTATAAAGGCGTGTAGGTAACTGTTACGCATTTCAAATCATTTTCAAATCGGCTTGGCATGCGGGCAATTTCATACCAAGTTCCTGCGTATTTGGAAACATCCAATTCTTTGACCGTCGGGAGTTCTTGATTTGAAGAACAAGAGAATAGAGCTAGTAGAGCCATCATGAGGACTATATATGTTATTGGTTTTTTCATGTCAAAACATAGCAAGTCTAAGTCTCAAATTCTATGATAATGGTCACAAAAAAAAGGGGCACTTTGCCCCTTTCGTTTTTTGCTTGTGTGATGTCCTACAAGAAGGAATACTTACTTCCGTACTCCAACATTTGTTGTGTAAAATCATTCGGATATTCCACTTTGACGTCGATGATTTCTTCACCATCCATCACTGGAACCAAACGAGGATTGATGAATCCACCGTAAGGAGGAATGTTCAATTTCTCAGAACGATTCAATACTTCTTGATGCAAGTCCGCATCTACTTGAACACCGTAATTTTCTACCAAAGCCTTTCCAGCTTCGTAGTCGCCGGTTGACTTGATGCGTTGAATTTCACGAAGCAAATCTCCGAATAGTACGCGCAGTTTGTCGTAGGCGATGACACGGAAATAGGTCTTACCATCTTGGCTCACTTTTTCAATTACGTTGTCAGCCATTCCTTTTTCGTATGCCCAAGAAGCAACCAATTGACGATTTCGCATATGCGCTTCTTCTATGACTTCACCCATTTCGAGGCGACGCAATTGAAGCATCATTCCGTTACGGATATAACTGTCGTATTCAGACTTCCCAACTTCGAGATCTTCAATCAAGCCCAACTCAATGAGCTTAGGATCGTAGATGTAGTACAAAGCCACAAGATCCGCGCGACCTTCCTCAAGAGTACTCGAGTAATTCTTGAGCGTTTCTTTCGGAGTTCCAACTCCGTCGTTCAACTTTCCTGAAGCATGACCAACAACCTCATGCAATGCAGTATGCAATTTGGAGGCGAGCTTGCCGTATTTGTCGGCGCGATCAAACTCTTCTTGAGTGAGCGTAAATTCCTCGAGCATGCTCTTTCCACCTGCTTGGCTGTATGCCTCTACAATGTTCCCCAAACTCACCGACTTCGATCCGTGGTTTGCACGAATCCAGTTTGCGTTTGGCAAATTCACTCCAATAGGTGTAGAAGGTGAAGCATCGCCTGACTCAACAATTACGTTGATCACTTTGTAGGTTACTCCAGTTACATTCTCCTTTTTGTGTTCATCAAGAATGGAGGAATTGTCTTCGAACCACTGCACGTTGTCGGCAACAACTTTCATGCGGGCAGAAGCTTCAAAGTCTTCCATTTGAATGATGGACTCATACGTTCCACGGAAACCTTTTGAATCGCCATAAACTTCGATGAAACCATTGATGTAATCCAAAACATCTCCTGTAGTCTTGGTCCATTGAACTGAGTAGTCATCCCAAATTTTGAGGTCACCAGTTTTGTAGAATTCAATCAAGAGCTCAAAGCCCTTTCTCTGATCGTCGCTCTCGGCTACAGTAACCGCCTTATCAAGCCAGAAAACCATTTGTTCGATGGCTTGACTGTACATACCACCAACTTTCCATGAAACTTCTTGAAGACTTCCGTCGTCTCGTTTAACAAGCTTCGAATTCAAACCATATGAAACTGGTGTTGCATCCGTCTTGTCGATTTTGTCTGCATAGTATGCATCTACTTCAGCCTCTGTGATGCTTGGATCGTAGAAGTTGTTTGCCGAAGCTTGAACCAAATCCTTTTCTGGGTTTAGGTTAACACGCTTGGCGTCCACAGTAGGGTCGAAGATGGCGGTCATAATCTCTGCAGAAACCTCAGTTGACGTTGCATCAAGAAGTGATTGGAAGTACTCTTGAGAAAAATCAGGAGTAAATTTGGTCATTCCGTAGTGATGATGAATTCCGTTGGCGAACCAAACACGCTTGGTGTACACCATAAAGTTCTCCCAGTCCGTTCCACTTTTATCACCCTCATACAAATTGACAATGTTCTCGAGTGCTTTTCGGATGGTGAGGTTGTGACGATAATTCTGATCCCAAATAATGTCACGACCAGCCAATGAAACTTGATACATATAGTAAGAAAGTTTCTTTTGATCTAGACTTAATTTTTCAAATCCTGGAACTTGGTAACGAATGATTTTCAGGTCAGCAAACTGCTCGGCGAGGTATTCAAATTCTTCTTCTTGAACTTGAGGCGCTTCGGATGCTGCTTCTTCTTTTGGTTCTGTTGGAGCACATGAGGTAAACAGTGCGAAAGCCATAATAGCTGAGATGGATAGATATTTCATAGGATCCCGATTTTTGCGAGGGAGTCAAAAGTAGAAATTCTGCCCAATGTTAGAGCGGACTTCCCCTTCACCTCAAAGAGGCTACTTCAAACTCATCCGATGACTTGGTGATCCTAAGTCGTGATGAAGACGGATATTATACATGCCCGCAGCCAAACCTTCTAGATCTAACTGATGAAGCGACTATCCAGATTGAAGGTTCAAACTTTGCTTCATGAGAAGTTTTGCATGAACATCCAAAACCTCGAGCTGCACATCACCTTCAAGACCTTGAATGGAAACATTCAAGAGACGAACTGTTGGATTCGGATAAAGCTTGATAATCGCTCCAGCCTGAGTGAGTTCGTCCACGCCAACACAATTGGCGGTGTTGTCTACGATGACGGTATCAGAGGCAACACATGAATTTAGATCCGTAACTACCGCCCACACCGTATGGCTTTGGTTTACTATGAGGGATTGATCCGTTTTACCGTTTTTCCAGAGAAAAGAAGAACCAGTATTTCCAGCATCAAACGTAGCGGTTTGAGCTCCACACAATTCAATATCATCACCCAAATCAACTATTGGCAGTGCATTGACCGTAACATCCTGGGAAGCAGATCCTAGACGCGAATTGGTATCCGTGAAGTTGTAGTCGATGGTGAAATTTCCTACCCCAGCCACAGCTGGGTCGAAGATGGAATCTGAACTAATTCCGGTTCCTGAATAGACTCCCCCACTCGGTGAACCTTGGAACAATGGAAAGCTTGAAGCATCGGCACAAACATCAGGAACTACGGTAAAGTTGACCATCGGTGCTGAAACTCGAGAGGTAATAGTTGGCGTTTCCGTAACTCGGCACACAATGGTTTTGAGCATTTGATTATGAAAAGAAAATAAAAATCAGGATGTGAAACAGGGCTAAGGAGAGCTTTCTCAGAATCATAGGGAGTCAAATCAAAATTCGAGGAACTACACTACGTAAGCTCACATGATTTGCAATAGCTGAAGAAGTCTAAATTATAAAATACGATAAAAAACACATCACCGCGATTAACAACAACAAAGCCTCATCCAAAGGACGCGAGGCTTTCGGTTTTTTCAAATGACTAAAAACTAGCCTTCCATCGCTGCTAGGTATCGTTCTGCGTCGAGCGCAGCCATACAACCTGTGCCAGCAGCCGTTACTGCTTGACGGTATTCTTTATCTGCTGCATCTCCACTAACGAAAACGCCCTTCACGTTCGTTTTTGATGAACCAGGAACATTCTCGATGTAACCCACCTCATCCATGTCGATCCAACCTTTGAAAATGTCGGTGTTTGGTTTGTGCCCAATGGCCACAAAAAATCCGGTTGCGTCGAGAAGTGTTTCCTCCTTCGTTTGGTTATTGATTACACGCACACCTTCGACAGTGTCGCCACCAGTAACTTCTAGCGTTTCGTAACTGAACATCACCTTAATGTTTGGGGTATTCTCCACCCTGTGCACCATTGCTTTTGAAGCTCGGAAGTGGTCCTTTCGAACAATCATGGTAACAGACTTACACAACTTCGCCAAATAGGTAGCCTCTTCTGCAGCACTGTCTCCAGCTCCCACAATCACTACATCTTGGTCGCGATAGAAAAAGCCGTCGCAAACAGCACATGCAGATACACCACCACCATTTTCACGAAACTTCAATTCTGATTCTAGCCCAAGCCATTTCGCCGAAGCTCCTGTGGAAATAATCACTGCATCCGCAGTAACTTCTTTCTTCCCGTCAACCACAACCTTATGAATAGGTCCAGTGAAATCAACTTCAGTAATCCAGCCTGATCGCACATCCGTATCAAAACGTTCTGCTTGATTTCGTAAATCAATCATCATTTGAGGACCGTTGATTCCTTCGGGGTAACCAGGGAAGTTATCTACGTCGGTCGTTTCGGTCAATTGACCACCAGGTTGCATGCCTTCATACATAACTGGGTGCAAGTCTGCGCGAGCTGCATAAATTGCCGCTGTATATCCGGCTGGTCCTGAACCTATGATGAGGCATTTTACGTGTTCCGTTTCCATATTCTTCTTCTTTTCGGCTGCAAAATTACAGTCTTTAAATTCAAGGGCTGTCGCCCGCTTAGCAAAATAATTTCCTTTCTCTTAAACATCAATCTCATTCTTATGTTTATTTGTTATTATTCTCATCACCTGTCGCCTGCTCCGTTAATCGCTCTTTTTACTTTTTGTATAATTTAGAAGACCTAACTAAAGTTATGAAGAGAACGTATAATTTATTGGAAGAACTAGAGATAGTAGAAGAACAGATTCAGTCTGAGAGTCTTGTAAATCAGGCTCAAAACATTATTTCAAATTCAGCGAAGCACGAAGCGAACATCCGCTTTCGGCTAGGGCGCAATTCAGGGTCTGCCGAAAGGCATTTGCCTCTTGCCGACGAGCGCTATTTTTCAACCCAGGCGATACGAACTATTTGCGTTAAACATCGCTTACGCTTCTTAGAATCAAAACTCTTTAAAGGCGATATACCTCAGGAAGCAATTCTTGAAATTAAACGTCTCGAGGCGAAACTTGGAACAGAGTATAAAAGGTTCAAAATTGTTGCGCCCTCAGAACGCTTTCGCTTGAAAGACAGCACCAAAGATCCAATTCTATTGGCTCAAACTGAGCAGGATGACTACCTATTTATTCATCAGTGGGGAAATGACATGAAGTGGTATCAAAGACTTCTCTACTTCCCACTTTCAAACATTCAAAACCTAGCCATCTCAGCTTTTGCCTTGGCCTTTTTGGTAAGCCTGCTTATACCCTATGACGCCGTGCCAGAGTATTATGCCCGCACTTCAGCCTTATCTTTCGTTTTCCGTGCAATCATATTCTTTACCATTAGCGGTTTAATTTTCACCTTCTCCTTAATGTTAGGTGTACTATTGGAAAAAGATTTCAGTGAAGACGTTTGGAACGACCCTTATTTTAATTAGCCTTTTTCTGGCTTCTTGCCAATCGGAATCAGGTCCATGTGAATGGGTTGAAACTCGAGCGCTTGCGGAAGTGGTTGACATTGAACCTTATGATCAAAATGCATCCGGCGACAGCCTCTATCATGTTCACCTGCAGTTCAATGGTACGGCCTATTCCAAAAAAATTCAATTTCTCGACCAACTCAAAAACATTGAAATTACGTCTTCGAC
>CAXAIH010000057.1:0-9442 GCA_963968755.1 uncultured Flavobacteriales bacterium | reverse complement strand
GATTACACACCACCGAAACAAGCGAAGTAAATCGAGTTTAAAATCCGGCCTGACGGAAATAAAGGGAATTGGAGAGTCTACTTCTACCGAATTACTGAGAAAATTTAAGTCGCTCAAACGAGTGAAGGAAGCAAGTCAGGAAGAATTGATTGCTTTGATAGGTCCTTCCAAGGCTAAGAAAGTCCAGGCCCACTTCAAGCAGGCTAGCGATGAATCAACCTAAGGCTCTTCATGTCGCCTTCAGCAAAGTGCACTTGCACGAGATACGTTCCGGCAGCCGCTTCCAGCTCAAAGTGAATTGAGCTTTAACGGAGACAAGTGAGGTGATGGCGCTCTGCCCGTGAAAAATATTACCTAAAAGCCTTACTCTAAGTAAAAAGATGCTTTGATTCGCCTCTCGGTAGGAATTAAAGATTTGAAAGAAGATTTAGATCAAGCATTGAGTAATTGATATGGGAGTAAGTAAATACGCAGTAATCGGCCTAGGACATTTTGGAAACGAAATCGCACGAGAACTAGCTGACCGCGGAGCACAAGTATTGGCCATCGACAACGATGAATCGCACATCGAAAAAATTAAGGACGATGTGGCCTACAGTGTAACCATGGACTCCACAGATCGCAAGGCTCTTCACACTCAGGGCTTAACCGATATGGATGCCGTGGTTGTGGCCATCGGAGCAGACTTTGAAGCGCTATTGCTGACGACCGTTTATTTGATGGAAATGAATGTCAAGCGAATCATCGCCCGTGCGAACGGACTTCAACAGCGAAAGATCCTAGAGCAAATGGGCGTTGAAGAAATCCTTTCTCCTGAGAAAGAGGTGGCCATCAACCTCGCCGAACGACTCTTAAACCCAAGCATCCTTAACTACTTGCAACTTCCCGACAATTACGAAATCGTTGAGATTAAAAGTCCAAAAGGGATTATCGGTCGTAGCCTCACGGATTTAGACATGCGGAACAAATACAAAATCAACCTCATCACGATCAAGCGAGAATTCATCGACACCATTGATGGCGAGGAATGCTGTGAAACCCACACTCTAGGTGTTCCCAATTCAAAAACGGAAATCATAGAGAGTGACACCTTGGTTGTCTTTGGGCAGGTGAAAGACATTGAACGTTTCATGGTGATCAACTAAGGCCTTTGTTCATTTGCCTGACCGCCTGAACAATCTTGCTGACATTTCGTTTTTCCTGGTGGTGAAAGCCAATTGATTATTGTCACTCCCGCAGCCTAGGGGTGTGAAACGGGTTATTTTCTATTGTACATTCGCAAGCATTCGCTTAAAGTATTTTCTATGAAGTGTCTTTCGTTCCTATTCTCTCTTGTCCTTTTCGCGCTGAGCAGTAGTCTTTCCGCTCAAAGTCCTCTGAAATATTTCAGTTCAGACGACACTCATTGTGGAACAGATGCATATGCAGAAGAATACTTTCAAGCAAACCCCGAGAAGCGTGTCGAGTTCACAGAGAAAACACGAGAAATCTTTCAGAGCGCCCATCATTCCGCTGCCAGAGGAAACGAAAAATTTATCATTCCAGTGGTAGTTCACATCGTGCATGACAATGGAATTGGAAACATTAGTTTGGAGCAAGTGCAAGATGCCATCGACTTGTTGAATGAAGATTATCAACGAACGAATTCGGATGCGGACGAAACGAGAGAGGAGTTTAAGGACATCGCTTTGGGAGCTCCCTTTGAATTCCGGCTTGCGCGTTTCGATCCAAATGGCGACCCAACAGATGGCGTTGTGCGGATCAACGACCCGAGTAAAACGTACAATATGCGAAACGATGTGAAGAGTGTAAGCTATTGGAATTCAAGATATTATTTTAATATGTGGTTGGTGAACTCCATCCAAACTTCCAGCGGAGGAACCGTTTTAGGGTACGCTCAATTTCCAGGAAGTGGTTCTTGGTCGACCTATGGATTGGTAATGCGTCACGATCAATTTGGACGAATCGGTACGAGTGTCTCTGACGGAAGAACTTTGACACACGAAATGGGGCACTGCCTCGGACTGTATCACACCTTTCAAAGCGGTTGTGGGTCACGTTGCTACGACCAAGGAGATGAAATTTGTGATACCCCTCCTTCTTCAGCTCCAACCTACAGCTGTAACTTTTTACAGAATACCTGCTCAACAGATGAAAATGGCGACAAGATTGATTTCGTTCTCGACGTTGATGGAGATACCATTCGCATAGATACCATCGAATTGGAGAAAGACTATCCAGATCAAATTGAAAACTACATGAGTTATGACGCTTGTCAAAACATGTTTACGCGAGGTCAAGTAAACGTGATGCTAGATGTGGTGAAATCTTACTCTCGTTTAATCAGTTTAACATCCGAAGACAATCTAGATGAAACCGGCGTAAGTCAGTTGTACTCTGCCGATTTCGAAGTAGACCGACTCATGGTTTGTACAGGTGAAGAGGTAACTTATTCGGACAAGTCTGCATACGGTCCAGAATCTTGGTTTTGGGTATTAGCAGGAGCCACTCCGGAAATGCCTACTGGTGAATCCGTAAACGTTACCTACAATTCACCTGGTCTCTTTAGTGCGCGCTTATCTGTTACCAACAACCTGATTACGAAGATTAAAAACAAGGACGAGTTTATTATGGTGAACCCGAAAGACGGCTACTTTTTTCCAGACTTCGAGGCGGACTTTGAGAATGGAATGTTCCCATCGGCAAAGTGGATTTCTGAAGATGTAGACTTCGACGGAAACACTTGGGAGATGAATGATCAGCAAGGAGCTTCTGGAACGCACAGCCTAGTTCTACTTAATTACAATTCGAATCAAGGCGAAGTCGACATCTTGTATTCTTCCACCTACGATTTGAGCGTGTTCGAATCGGCAGAACTTACTTTCACATATGCTTCAGCCGAAAAAGCAGCAACAGACAACGACCGTTTAATTGTTTCATACAGCAACGATTGTGGCGAAACTTGGAACAGCTTCTGGAACGTGAATACAAATAATTTGGCTACCGCAAACCCTGTTTCGGGAAGTGAATTTGTGCCGAATTCCAGCGAGTGGACAAGTGTTACCCAGGCCTTGCCTGCAGCTGCTGCCAGTTCCGAAGATGTTCAAATACGTTTTAGTTTCATCTCAGGAGGAGGAAACAACTTCTACATCGACGACATTATCATCAACGGTGTATGGAAAGGCATTCCAACACTAAACTCACCTGAATTAGGCGAAGAGATTGACGCCTTCGAAACAACCTTAGATTGGAAATCTTTGGACGGGGTCGACGAGTACGAGTACGAGATCAGCCAGAGCAGCGACTTCTCAAGCATCCTTAAAACTGGGGTGAAAAGCTTCATCGATATAAGTCCTGTAGGCCTTGATACAGAGGTTGACATCAACGGTTTGAAAAGAGGTCAACTGTATTTCTGGAGGGTTCGCGGAATCAATTCCGGAACTACGATGGCTTGGAGCGATTCATGGTTCTTCCGTGTTTCGCCTTCTGTTAGTCAAGAAGAAATAGTTCGTGAGAAAGCTGATATGACTGTTTTCCCAAACCCTTCTTCGGGCTTGATGAACATCCAATTTGTAGGTACCCAGGAGGCGCTGAAAGTCGAACTTCGTGATCTATCTGGTCGTTTGGTTCTTTCGACCAGTGCAGATGGCAAGTCTGTGAAAAACATTGATTTGTCGAATATAGATGATGGTGTGTACACAGTATCAGCCTTCAATTCAGCATCAAGTTTTGTAAAAAGATTTGTTTTAAGAAAATAGAACAAAGTGCTCTACTAGTTTTGTCGCATGCTGATTGACACGCATGCCCACCTTTTTTTAGAACAATTTCAAGAAGATCTTCCTGAAGTTATAGCCCGTTCCAAATCTCAGGGTGTCGAGCTTTGTCTATTGCCTAACATCGACCTTGAAACGATTCCTAGTTTAAAGTCAACCTATTTAAAGGAGCCCAAGTTCTTTCGAAAAATGATGGGACTTCATCCAACTTCAGTTTCAGGGGATTGGGAAGCTCAGCTGAAGACCATTAAAGAAGAACTCTTTTCGAATAAAGGGGAATACATCGCCGTCGGCGAAATCGGCATCGATCTTTATTGGGACAAAAAATTACAAGCTGAACAAGAAAAGGTCTTTCGGGAACAATTGCTTTGGGCTATTGAGCTTAAAAAACCTGTTGCCATCCACGTGCGCGATTCCTTTGATGAGAGTTTAAGAATCGTCGAAGAGGTAAACCATCCAGATCTTACGGGCGTATTCCACTGCTTCACAGGCAATCTGAATCAAGCCAATCGGATTCAAGAATTTGGTGGCTTCTACCTTGGAATTGGGGGAGTGCTCACATTCAAAAACAGCGGACTCGACAGCGTTCTCTTGAACGTTCCACTTTCTTCTATGGTCCTTGAAACAGATTCCCCTTTTCTTGCACCCAGCCCACACAGGGGAAAAAGAAATGAGACTGCTTATGTAAAACTCGTAGCAGAACGTTTGGCTCAATTGAAGGACACCAGCCTTGAGGAACTGGAGGATGTTACAAGCAACAATGCCAAGAAACTCTTTAATTTGGACTGATGTCAAAAGACTCCATTCTACTCATATATACAGGTGGAACCATCGGTATGATTGCCGACCCTGAAAACGGCTCTCTCAAAGCAGTAGATTTTGATCATTTGCAGGAGCAAATTCCTGAGCTTGCCAATTTCGATTTGAACATTGATGTGCATTCCTTCAAAGACGCTTTGGACTCTTCAAATGTTGGCCCTGAGCATTGGCAACAAATAGCAGGAGTCATTTACTCCCGATACGCCGACTACGATGGGTTCGTGATTTTACACGGCTCCGATACCATGGCCTATACAGCCAGTGCTTTGAGCTTCATGTTGGAAGGTTTAGACAAGGCAGTAATTCTAACCGGATCCCAGCTGCCGATTGGAATCATTCGAACTGATGGAAAAGAAAATCTGATTACTGCTATTGAAATCGCGGCAGAAAAGGAAAACGGTAAATCAAAAATCCAAGAAGTCTGCGTCTATTTCGAGTACTCTTTATATCGTGGAAATCGAACGCATAAGAACAGTGCAGAAGATTTTGAAGCCTTTTACTCCCCAAATATGGCGCCTCTTGCTGCTGCCGGTGTTCATATTGCCTACAATGAGTCGAGCCTCTTCAGAACAAGCAGTAAAAAACTAATCCTTCGGGAAGAATTAAGTCCGACCGTCGGAATACTCCAGGTTTTCCCAGGCATGCCATGCTCCTACTTCAACAGCATTCTTGAGAATTCGGAACTCCGTCTTTTGATCCTGCAGACCTATGGTTCAGGAAACGCTCCTACCAATCCTGAGTTTCTGAAAAGTTTGAAGGCCTTTATTGATCGAGGAAATGTGGTGGTGAACATCACTCAATGTGATGAGGGCAGTGTTGAACTTGGTAAATACGAAACAAGTCGTCACTTATTAAATATGGGTGTAGTGAGTGGCTATGACATGACACTTGAGGCCGCACTCACAAAAAGCCTGTATCTGCTAGGCCAGTCTGCAGACATCAACTGGATTAAAGAACACTTACAAACCTCACTAAGAGGTGAACTGACACGTCGCTAAACATGTCGAAAGCGAATCAAGCCTGGATCTTATTTGCCTTTGCCAGTATTCTTTACGGCAACACACTTAATTTCGGTTTTGTGTTGGACGATAAGATCGTCATCACCCACAACGCTTTTACCAAAAAGGGACTCGACGGCATTGGAGATCTTTTCTCGAACGACTCCATGACCGGCTTTTTTGGCGTGGATAAAAAACTTGTCGCAGGTGGGAGATACAGACCGCTTTCCATGACCAGTCATGCAATTGAGTGGGAGTTTTTTGGAGACAGTGCCTTCATTTATCACCTAGTCAATGTCCTCCTCTACGGACTCACCGTCTATATACTCTTCCTTTTCTTATCGAATCTGTTTCAAGATTATTTAGACGTCGAAAAAAAGTGGTTCCTGCAGCTTCCTTTTTTGGTGTGTTTGATTTGGCTTGTACATCCACTGCACACAGAAGCTGTGGCTAATATTAAGGGCCGCGATGAAATCATGAGTGTTTTGGGCGGAATTGCGGCCATGCATTTCTACCTGAAATATTGGGACGCTCAACTAAAAAAGGAGCTCCTCCTCGCTGTCCTCCTCTTCTTCGCAAGTCTGTTGTCCAAGGAGTCAAGCATTGTGCTCATAGCGGTGCTCCCGCTTTCGCTTTACTTTTTTCGAGAAGCACCTTTCAAGAAATTGATAACGCCTAGCTCTGTTTTTCTACTTACAGGAATAGCTTACATCGCCTTGCGCTATGCGATTCTAGGATCTGCCAAACTCGACTCCTCCTCAGAGTTGATGAACAATCCCTTCATTAACGCGAATGGCGTGGAGAAAATGGCCACACTTTTCTTGACATATCTTCTCTATGTGAAACTTCTAGTTTTTCCACATCCTCTCACCCACGACTATTACCCGAAGCATATTCCAATTGTTGATTTTGGCGACCCCATGGTGCTACTTTCCGTTGTCGTCCACCTCGCACTAGTCGTTCTTCTTATTGTGAAATGGAAAAAGTGGCCGCTTTATAGCTTTGGAATATTAGTCTATGCCATTTCGTTTTCCCTTTATTCCAATTTGGTCTTCAATATTGGAACCTTCATGAACGAACGATTCATGTACTTGCCTTCGCTGGGATATGCAATTGTACTTGCGCTTCTAATTTTTCGATTGAGAATAAATACGCAAATCACCACAGCCTTGATGACGATGTTTGTTCTTCTTTCTTCCTGGAAAACCATAGATCGAAACTTTGCTTGGGAAAGTGATTTCACGCTTTCAACCACGGATATTCTTGTTTCTCAAGAAAGTGCAAAAGCACAAATGGGCGCCGGTTCCGCCCTCCTGGAAGCCGCACAAGCTGAAAACAATCCGAGTAAAAAACAGGCCTTACTGCAAAGAGCCTTGGAACATTTGTACCGATCTCTTCAGATTCATAAAACTTATTTCCCCCCGATGATCTTGATGGGAAATGCCTTGGCCGAAGCCGAAAGATGGGAGGAGAGTTTAGTCTATTACCAGAACTGTTTGAGGTTAAAGCCAGCCGATAAGGATGGGATGAATAATCTTGAATTCGTTGGACAAAGAGCTGCACAAGAGAAACAATTTAAGACCTCCGTTAAAGCCTACACCATCTTACTTGAGCAAGCTCCACTTCCAAGATTTTACAACGCGCTGGGCGAATTGTACGGTAAAGATTTAGGCGATCTCGATGCCACAATCTCTATAATATCTGCGGGTTTGAACCGTTTTCCTAACGATGCCGACCTTTTGCAAAAACTAGGTGTGGCAAAAGCAATGCAAGGAAAAACCTTTGAAGCCATGATAGTTTTTAAAGCTGCCTTGAAACTTAAACCCGAAAATGCCAGGCTTTATTTAAATGTTGGTGTGGCCTACCAAAATCTCGGACAAAAGGATTCATCGGATTACTATCTCGAAAAAGCGCTAGAACTTGAGCCAGAGCTGAGATTTAATTAAAGTGGGTGGTACTGAAAATTTTGTACTTTTCGCCCCGCTGAGCGGAGCTGCTTATCGCCGCAGTTTGGAGAGGTGGCCGAGTGGTCGAAGGCGCACGCTTGGAAAGCGTGTAAGCGGCACAACCGCTTCGGGGGTTCGAATCCCTTCCTCTCCGCAGTGGAATTGAAATTATTGAAACCGAAATAACGACACTATCTAAATCAAACAGACGTACAATGAAAAAGGTACTTACGCTTGCAGCACTATCGATGTTCCTCGTTTTAGGAACGAACATGTTGGCATACAGTCAGGAAGGTGATGCAGAAGAAGCAGAAACAACTAAAATGGCAGCAAGCGAAGAGAGCGTTGCGGATTCAGGAATGACGGAGGAAGCTATGGAAGAAGAAGCTGCTCCAGTTGAGGAAGCTGCGCCCGCAGCGGATGCAATGGTTGAAGAAGAAGTAGTTGCTGAAGAGCGCGGATTTCACCAAGTTGTGAAAGACAAGTTTATCGATGGCGGTCCTATTTTCATGTCATTCGTACTTATTTGTTTGATCCTTGGTTTGGCCATTTGCATCGAACGCATCTTGTATCTAGCTCTTTCTACTTCCAACTCAAAGAAACTTCTCGAGAACATCGAAGGTGCTTTGAACTCAGGTGGTGTTGAAGCCGCAAAAGAAGTTTGCCGCAGCACAAGCGGACCAGTTGCAAGTATTTTCTATCAAGGTCTTGATCGGTCCAATGAAGGAATCGACATGGTTGAAAAATCTGTGATTGCTTACGGTTCAGTTCAAATGGGTCAAATGGAAAAAGGTCTTTCTTGGATTTCTCTTTTCATCGCCTTAGCACCGATGCTTGGTTTCTTTGGAACAGTAATCGGTATGATTGGCGCCTTTGATGCGATTGCAGCAGCCAACAACATTTCTCCTGGTATTGTTGCCGGTGGTATTGGGGTTGCCTTGATCACAACCGTTTCCGGGCTATTGGTAGCGATGGTATTGCAAGTATTTTACAACTATATCGTTGCTAAAGTAGACTCAATGGTTAATGACATGGAGAATGCTTCTATTTCTCTAATCGACCTTCTCGTAAAACACAACGCTAAAAACGGATAAGATGACTGATCGAATTTCCAACATAAGCATGTACGTGCTCATTGGGATCGGCATCGTCGTTTTCCTTTTGGGTGTAGTTCAAGAGAACTACTCACCAATGCTGTACTTCAGCTACGTTCTGACCGTTTTGGCAGGGCTGGGGTGGCTCGGTGGAATTGCTGTTTCTATAGCCATGAATCCTTCTAGCGTCAAGTCAATGCTGATTTGGGGTGGAGCATTTGTAGCTGTGCTTGCAATAGGTTTTGGACTTGCCTCAGGCGAGGTTCTTGAAAATTATCCTATTGGGACTAGTGAACAAGCTTCCAAACTTTCTGGAATGGGACTTTATGTACTCTACCTCGTATTTGTTGGGGCTATAGGATCTGTTCTTTTTGCAGCTGTTTGGGGAACCATAAGAAAATAAGCTGATGGCTAAACGAGGCGCACCACCGGAAATTAATGCAAGCTCCATGGCGGACATCGCCTTCTTGTTGCTCGTATTTTTCTTGGTTACAACAACGATGGACACAGACTTTGGTCTTGCCCGTCGCCTTCCACCTCCATTGGATATCAACCAACCTGAACCACCCCCCATTAAAGAGCGGAATGTGTTCGTAGTGTTAGTGAACGCCAACGATCAACTCCTTGTTGAAGGCGACCTTTTGGATATTTCTGAATTGAAAGAGAAAGCGAAAGAGTTTATCGCTAACCCGAACGATGATGAAAACCTTCCTGAAAAGAAGTTGGTTGACGTGAGGTACTTTGGAAATTACCCTGTAAGCAAACAGGTGATTTCGCTGCAGAACGACAACGGTACTTCTTACGATATGTAC
>CAXAIH010000056.1:0-9502 GCA_963968755.1 uncultured Flavobacteriales bacterium | reverse complement strand
ATTTAAACTCCAAGCCGGGCTTGGTGTTCCCTCAAAATCTTCTGACCAGATAAGCTGCTGGGCGATACCAGAGCTTGTCATGAGGGCTATAAAAAGTACTGATAGGAATTTCTTCATTTTCCGAAAACATCTGGCCGGAGGATCCCAAATGTACTGAAATTCTCCCTTCTTGTTCCTCCTACTAATCTCAGTTTGAACAATCGGCAATTCATAACTCTTCAGCAGTATGTATTCTCCTTAGAAAGTCCATGGTATCAACCTGATCTGCAAAATCGTAGATACTCGGTTTTTGAGCTGACCCAAAGTCAAGACCGTTTTTTGAAAGAAGGCATTGCACCTCTTCCATTGGAATGTTGGGCTTCTCTTTATAGAACCCGTAATGAACAACACCAACTGGACTTCCCATTTTCTCATCTTCCTTGAGCATCATAAAGCCATTGTCGAAGAAGTTCTCCTTATTCAAAAGATAGATGGTTCGATGGTAATGGTAGTTGTTGTAATACTTCTTATTGTTCGCCAGATGCTCGTAGTCCATGGAAGCTTCGAAGATTCGATTCAACTCAAAACCCTCAGGCAAATAGAGTTTGCTCACATTTCTGCATCCTAATCCGAAGTATTGGAAGATATCTGAGCACAAGGCTTTCAAGTCCTCGTCGCTAACATCATTTGAAAGCACCGCAACACCATGACGATTCTTGCGAATGATGTTCGGAAACTGACCGAAATAGTATTCGAAGTAGCGAGAGCTGTTATTGCTGCCTGTGCTTATATAAGCATCTACTCCCTTCATTTGGGCATCCTTATACTCCACTAAATCTTTGAAATCGCCATCCATCGAAATCAATGCGTCGGCTAAGAAGCGAATGAGAACCGAATCGTTTGATGAGCATTTGACCCAAGCCTTATGACCTGAAAGTAGTACACACATCAGGTCGTGAAAGCCAACAGCTGGAATATTTCCAGCAAGGATGAGCCCAACTGTTTTCGGAGATTCTGAATCGATGCGATACTTCTCAGCGAAGGTTCTGATACTTTCCGCATCAAGCCAAGTACAAATTTCTTGAAGCGCAGATTGGATACTAGATGCTACGAACCAAGCGTTCTCTTGCTCGGCTTGAACAAACAGGGCTGCACGCTCCTCTTCCCTTTTGTCGGAAGTTAGAAACTCATTCAGCTCTCGACCCAGTTGTTCGAAAGCGAATACTCTATGTTCAAAGCTTGGCATAAAAGGCGGTAAAGATAGAAGTACATCACTACTTTTGGTTCAAGATTTGAATGCATTCTTTATGCTCCGAACATCACTCATCCTTCTTCTCAGTTTCTGCATCAGTCCAAGTATTGCTCAAAGCGAACTTTTAGTCAAACAACTCGAGTTGAAGCAGCTTCGCGAAAAGATCATGAAGAGCCGCGAAGATGTGGAGAAAATGGAATTGAATCGAGCCTTTGGACTTCAAATTCTTGAAATTGTGCAAGACCCAGCGAACTACCACTCCAACTTAGATTCGATTCCTAAAATCGGCGTCATTTTTTCACCCGATAAAAAATTGAAGATCATCAATTGGAATTTGGCCCTCGAAGATTTAAGCTTCAAGTATTATGCGGTTCTAGTTCAAAAGGTAAAATCAGAGGTGAGCGTCATTCAGCTTCAAGATAATTCCCTAGAAATCCAGAGCCCTTTAAGAAAGGAGCTCAATGCCCAAAACTGGTTTGGCGCCTTGTATTATGACATCATTCCCTTCAAGCATAAAGGCGAACGAAAATACTTGCTGCTCGGTTGGGATGGCGAGGATGCCTTTTCGAACAAGAAAATCATCGATGTTTTAAGCTTCGAAAATGGGAACCCTCGTTTTGGCGCTGAAGTATTTGGAAAAACCTACGACAAACAACGAAGAATCATTTTTGAATACTCTGCTAAGTCGGTGATGTCATTAAGCTATTACCAAAAGCTTAAGATGGTAGTCTTCGATCACCTAAGTCCACTTCAAGAAAACATGGAAGGCATGCATGAGTTTTATGTGCCCGACATGAGTTACGATGGCCTTATTTATAAAGGTGGTCAGTGGAAACTTCAGAAAGATGTAGATGTCCGCTCCAATCGCAGCATGAAAAATTACACGGCACCTCCAAAAATGGGAAGATAAAAGTCATGAATTTCGAATCGAAAATATCGCACTTTCGTGCTGCACTTTTGACAATCGAAACATGAGTAAAATTCACAACTTTTCTGCAGGTCCCTGCATCCTTCCTCAAGAGGTTTTCCAAGAAGCTTCTGAAGCAGTTTTAGATTTTAACAATTCGTGTTTATCCATTCTAGAAATGTCGCATCGCTCGGCGGGCTTTGTTGATGTTATGGAAGAAGCTCGTTCCTTGGTGAAGGAAGTGTTGAACGTTCCAAGTGGATACGAAGTGCTCTTCCTGCAGGGCGGAGCAAGTACAGGTTTCTTGATGACGGCCTACAACTATTTAAGCGAGGCTGGTGTCGCTAAATATGTAAATACCGGAGCTTGGTCAGCAAAGGCTTTGAAGGAAGCCAAACGATTGGGAAACATGGAGGTGATCGCTAGTTCTGAAGAGCAAAACTTCAACTACATTCCTGATTACACCAACCCAAGCGAAGGTGATTATCTGCACATCACATCGAACAACACCATTTTCGGGACTCAGTTTCAAGACATCAAAGCGGCGGACATCCCGCTTATTTGTGATATGAGCTCCGACATTTTCAGCAAGGAAGTAGATGTTGGTCAATACGACCTTATATACGGAGGTGCTCAAAAGAACTTAGGTCCCGCTGGCGCCACCGTCTATATCGTTAAAACCGATTCACTTGGAAAGTCCGGGCGCGACATCCCAGCGATGCTTGACTTGAATGTGCATTTGTCGAAAGACAGCATGTTCAATACTCCTCCCGTATTCTCTGTTTACGTTTCGATGTTGACTTTGAGATGGCTGAAAAAGAATGGCGGATTGAGTTGGATTGCAGACCGAAACAAGCGTAAATCTGATTTACTCTATAATGAGATTGATCGAAATCCATTGTTCAGTGGTACTGCTCGTAAAGCAGACAGAAGTAAGATGAACCCAACCTTTGTTCTGAACGACGAAGCACACACAAACTCATTTAACGCACTTTGGAATTCAGCAAACATCAGCGGCATCAAAGGCCATCGTTCTGTAGGTGGTTACCGTGCTTCTATGTACAACGCAATGGACGTTGACAGTGTGCAAGTGTTGGTTGATTGTATGAAAGAACTTGAAAACAAGGCATAGTGAATATTCTAGCAAATGACGGAATTGCTCCAGCTGGTCAGGCAAAGCTGGAAGCGGAGGGACACAGAGTAATCACCGATAAGGTGAACCAAGAGGATTTGGTGAATTACATCAATAAGGAGAATGTAGAAGTACTTCTAGTGCGAAGTGCTACAACAGCTCGAAAAGAATTGATTGATGCGTGTCCAGGACTCAAAATGATTGGTCGCGGTGGTGTTGGAATGGACAACATCGACGTACAATACGGACGCGATAAAGGATTGAAGGTGTTCAATACGCCTGGCGCATCCAGTCAGGCAGTTGCAGAACTCGTCATCGCCCACCTATTTGGTTTAACTCGATCCTTGAACAAAGCGAACCGAAGTATGCCTGGTGAGGGTAAAACAGAATTCGCGACCTTAAAGAAGGCATATGCCAAAGGCCAAGAACTTCGAGGCAAAACGATTGGCATCATCGGTTTTGGACGCATTGGTCAGTTTACGGCCCGTTACGCACTTGGACTGGGCATGAAAGTCGTTACTCATGATATGATGGACTTCACTGCTGAAATTCCGATTGAGATCAATGGAACTGTTGTGCACTGGGAGAAAATCAGCACGAGTTCATTGGACACTTTGTTTCAAGAAGCAGATTTTATTTCCTTGAATGTGCCGAAGCAAGGCGATGGTAGCGCAGTAATTGGCGCAGCTGAAATTGCCAAAATGAAGGATAGAGTTGTTTTGATCAACACATCACGTGGTGGAACCATCGAAGAAAGCGACTTGATTGCAGCTTTAGAAAGTGGTAAAGTGCACGCAGCTGCCTTGGACGTATTTGAAAACGAGCCCAGTCCTAGAGAAGATCTCTTGAAGATGGATGGTCTTTCCTTGAGTCCTCACATTGGGGCAGCCACACTTGAAGCTCAAAGCAGAATTGGCGAGGAACTCGCAGACTTCATCATCGAAAACGCAGAGAAAGCAACAGCTTGAGTCGTCCGATTGTATTTTTTGGAACACCCGAATTTGCTGCACAGAGTTTCAGAAGCTTGGTAGCTGTTTCAGGGGTGCGGGCCGTGGTTACGGCTCCAGACAAACCTGCTGGAAGAGGACATAAAGTTCAAGAAAGTGCTGTAAAGCAGACAGCGCTTGAATTGGGCATTCCTGTGTTGCAACCTAGCAATCTGAAATCAAAAGATTTCCATCAAGAGCTTCAGGCATTTGGCGCTGAACTTTTTGTGGTGGTCGCTTTTCGCATGCTACCTAAAGTTGTTTGGGATATGCCGCGTTTGGGCACCATCAACTTACATGCTTCCCTCTTGCCCGACTATCGCGGTGCGGCTCCTATACAGTGGGCCATTATGAATGGCGACAAAAGCAGTGGAGTAACCACCTTCTTTATTCGTGAAAAAATTGATACAGGTGCGATACTCCTTCAGCGAGAAGTCGTCATTTCAGATGAGGATTGCGCTGGCGATTTGCACGACAATTTGATGCGTGGAGGCGCTGAGGTATTAAGTGAAACCGTTGTTGGTTTGTTCGAAAATAAATTGACTGCGACCGAGCAAGACCGGATTGATTTGGGTCGAGATTTAAAAGAAGCGCCCAAGATTTTCAAGGAGACCTGCAAACTCGATTGGAGTCTTTCGGCGAGAGACCTGCACAATCAAATAAGAGGTCTCTCACCTTATCCAGCGGCCTTTGGAATGTTGCAAGAAGGTGATGCGGCGAGTCAAATTAAGATCTTCAAAAGTGCTTTAGGCCCCGAGATGAGTGGGAATGTTGGTGAAATTTTCCCTTCCAAAGAAGAAATAGTTGTGAACACTGGCGAAGGTTCATTGAGGATTTTGGAGCTTCAAAAAGCCGGAAAACGCAGAATGGATGCGAAATCCTTTCTCGCTGGACATTCAAATTTGAGTCAATGCAGCTTCGTCTGATTTCCCTTTTACTTCTTTTCATTCCTAACCAAGGAATAGCGCAAGAAGTTGTTTCTACACACAAACACGAAGCTTCCGAAAAGAAAAACATTGTGGTTGAGAAAATCTCCAATTCTGAAGATGCCAGCGTGTATTTAATTTGGGTCCGAGATACCGTGAAACCCCACTACCACGAGGACCATACGGAAACCATCTACCTTCAAGAAGGGGAAGTTCGATTCTATGTAGATGTGGACGTTCATCTCATGAAAGCGGGTGACTTTATCCTGATTCCTAGGAGGGCTGTGCATTCCGTTAAGGTGCTCTCTGAAGGTGGCGCAAAAGTGATTTCAACACAGTGTCCGGAGTTCTTTGGAAAGGACAGAATCTTTGTGACAGAAAGCGAAAAGCCCTGAAAGCCTTAGTGGCAAAGAAGAGCAGCCAAGTTTATTAACATTTGGCCACAGTTTTCAACATTTACCCCCAAAACGCCCTGCAGGCCTTGTGTCCTCTAAGTTTTCCAATACATTTGAATCGAAATTCAATTTCTAACCAAAAAACGAATTATAATGAACAAAGCCGAATTGATCGAAGCTATGGCTTCAGACGCGGGTATTTCAAAAGCAGATGCTAAAAGAGCATTGGATGCATTCATCAGCACAACTTCAGGAGCACTTAAGAAAGGTGATCGTGTAGCACTTGTTGGATTTGGATCTTTCTCTGTATCTCAAAGATCAGCACGTACAGGTCGTAACCCACAAACTGGAAAAGAAATTCAAATTGCAGCTAAGAACGTTGTTAAGTTCAAAGCAGGCGCTGAGCTTTCTGGTAGCGTAAACTAATCATCGTAAACTCTACGATAGAAGATGGCCCCGCATTGTCGGGGCTATTTTTTTTTGGCATCAACTATATTTGACTTAAATACTACTACATAATGGGAAAAGGAGATCGTAAATCGACAAAAGGAAAACGCTTTAGAAGTTCATTCGGTGTTACAAGAAAGAAGACCAAACGCAGACTGTCAGAAGCTGAAATAGCTGCACTACCGAAAAAGAAGAAGGCTGCTAAAAAGCCAGCTGCGAAAAAAGCCGCCCCTGCCAAGAAGGCCGCTCCTAAGAAAGAAACAGCTGCGAAAAAGGCTCCTGCCGCTAAGAAAGAAGCAGCTCCTAGGAAAGCCGCTGCTAAGAAAACTGAATAGTTATTGAGGCTTGAGAGTTGAGAGTTGATACTTGAGGCTCAAAAAATCAAGGGCTTAAGCGCTTTAGCTTCCAACGCTTGTTTTCCAATGAAAAGAGAAAACGATCGTGAAGACGACCTGGACGGCCTTGCCAAAACTCGAAGGACGTTGGTTTTACAACATAACCTCCCCAGTGTTCTGGACGCGGTACGGGCTTGCCATCGTATTTGTTCTCGAGCTGTTCCATTTTAAGAATAAGCTCTTCCCTGCTCGCAATGATTTCACTTTGGTTAGAAGCCCAAGCTCCGAGCTGACTTTTGCGCGGACGCTCCGAGAAATACTGGTCGGAAACTTCGGCGGGAACCTTTTTCGCCACTCCTTTTACCTTCACTTGGCGCTCGAGCTCAGACCAATGAAAGTTCATGGCCACTCGATTCTCCTGCTCAATTGCCTTTCCTTTTTGACTTTCGTAGTTGGTATAAAACACCAATCCTTCCTCAAGAATATCTCTTAAGTACACTACCCGAGTGGCTACTTGGCCGTCCAAGACAGTGGCTACCACTACCGCATTGGGTTCTTGCACATTGTTTTCTACGGCGTGCTCATACCATTGCTTAAAAAGCTTCAAAGGCTTCAGCTTGAGGTCATTTTCGCTCAACTCACCTTTATTAAAATCCCAGCGTTCGATCTTCATGTAGAAACAAAGGTATTCGGTATGAGCATAGCTTAGATTTCGTTTTATTTGAATGTGCTCTCACCTACTCCACTTGCTGAACGCCTTCGCCCAAAAAAACTCGACGACATCATCGGTCAGTCGCATTTGTTGGGAGAAAATGGAGCCCTTCGAAAATCCATTCGCTCTGGCTTAATTCCATCGATCATCTTCTGGGGCCCACCCGGAGTTGGCAAAACCACGATAGCACGTTTATTGGCCGAAGCTCTTAACCGACCGTTTCATCAGTTGAGTGCCATCAACTCGGGCGTTAAAGACATTCGAGAGCTTATTGCGAACGCCAAACGCGGCGGCCTCTTTAATCAGAACAACCCCATCGTGTTCATCGATGAGATTCACCGCTTTTCAAAGAGTCAGCAGGACTCCTTGTTGGGTGCGGTTGAGGACGGCACGATAACCCTGATTGGAGCTACAACAGAGAACCCGTCTTTTGAAGTGATCCCTGCCCTGCTTTCTCGTTCTCAGGTTTATGTGCTCAACTCCTTCGGTCAAGAAGAATTGCAGTCATTACTAGAGCGGGCATATGCTGAAGATTCTTGGGTGAAAGAGCAGGCGGTTGAATTGGAAGATCAGAACATTTTATTCCGTCTTTCGGGTGGTGATGGCCGAAAGCTCCTCAATACTTTGGAATTGCTTCTCAGCAATGCGGAGGGCAAGTCTCATTTGAGCACGGAAGAAGTTCAAGAAATCGTTCAGCAGAACCTTTACATTTACGACAAGGCTGGGGAGATGCACTACGATCTCATCTCTGCCTTTATCAAGTCTGTTCGAGGAAGTGACCCAGATGCATCGATGTACTATTTGTGTCGGATGACAGCCTCCGGGGAAGATCCGAAGTTTATTGCTCGCCGACTCTTCATTCTTGCATCAGAAGACATTGGTTTGGCGAATCCCACCGCTTTGGCTTTGGCTTCCTCTTGTTTCGAAGCAGTTCAAGCTTTGGGTTATCCCGAATGCGAAATTCCCTTGGCTGAATGCACCATTTATTTGGCCAGTTCCCCAAAAAGCAATTCAGCTTATATGGCTTTGAAGAAAGCACAAGCGGCGGTAAAGGAATTTCCGAATGAGCCCGTGCCTCTTTTCCTGCGAAATGCACCGACGAAGTTGATGAAGGAGCTCGGTTATGGCGCAGATTATAAATACCCACACGAATATCCTGGAGCTTTTGTGAAGCAAACTTATCTGCCAGATGCACTTGCAAAGCATCAGTTTTACAGCCCAAAAGATCTTGGTCGAGAAAAAGCCTTGAAGGAGTACCTCGATCGATTAAAGAGCTGACCTCCTACATATTTACCTGACTAGGAAAGCCTTAGTTGAATTCAGCTGTACGAGCACATGCTATGTCTCCAGCGAGAAACGGAAAAAACCAACTTCCAAGAGACAACATTTTGTTTGTGTCAACAATCCCTTTATAATTGTTCTTGAAAGAAAATTGCAAGTCAAGGCAATTCAGCTTATCATTGAGCTCTGAACATCTGGCACGAGCTGTTCATGAAAGAGCACTGAAACAGGTGCCCTGCTGACCAGAAAACCCTGTTTTTTTACTGCAGTGAAAATTGAAAGAAGTATGGAATTCGTAAAGAATATTTTTAATCTAGATGTTGATTTTATCTTGGTACACGACCGAGCGGACACCACCCAAAAGACCCTAGAAAAAGATGAGGACTTGGAGGTGACCATGGTTGTTATCAGCGGTAGTCGCTCTACGAACAAGAATGGACTAATGACGGAGGCCTTCGAGCACTTCGACTTTCCTGATGCTTTAGAAAACGATTGGAACAAGCTGTACAACAGTCTTCTTGAGATTTTTGAAAACGTAGAAACCAAAGAGTTTTTATTGGTAATTCCAAGAGCTGACAAGATGTTGATTGAAGAGCCTGATGAAGAATTGGGGATCTTCTTGGAAATTCTAGCAGACACGATTGAAAGTGCTGGCACTGCCCCGAACGACATTAATTTTAAAGTTGCCTTTCTCATCCCCGACCCTAAGAACACACGCATGGGTAAGCTGATTGAAGAGAATGAGTTCGACTTTGAACTTGTAGAAGCCAAGTAAACGGCGCCCTGTTCTACCTTCTTTCCCGAGCACACGTTTATTCGTCCTTTTCGATGTGGCTGTTCTATGTTAGTAGAATCACTAATCCTATGCTAGAACTTGCTACAAATTTCTTTTTGCTTGCCCCGCTCGCGAAATTTCGATGCGATGCCTCAAGGCTTAATTGCATGCTCACAAATAATTGGAACACTTTAGTTACTTTTTACGTTAGTAACGTAAGACGTTAGTATGATTGCATCTTTTGGGAATAAAGAAACCGAGAGCGTATGGGAAGGTGAGAGATCGAGAAAACTTCCTTTGGAGGCTCAAAAGATTGGGAGACGAAAGCTGAGGATGCTGAACACTTCTGTGGGCCTCGAAGATCTTCATATTCCA
>CAXAIH010000055.1:0-9587 GCA_963968755.1 uncultured Flavobacteriales bacterium | reverse complement strand
ACAAGCACATCTTCAATCTTCTCGACGAATTGTTTTCTTCAGGAGGTCTGCCAACTTGGAGCAGCTTGGTCGATGCCGACGAAGCGGTGCTTATCGTCAAGAAATTGGCCATTTCCTTTCCGAACGTTTTAAAAGTCAAACTCGAAAATCAATTCAGTTCAATTCAAAAAGTCCGTGGACTATACGGCCTCATAGGCGAGAAGGGCTTTGATGAGCTTTTGAAGAAGCTTTTCCCAAGAATGCGAAAGGACATGCGAACAGCTCAATCGCAGATTGAGCAGGCTTTATTCGAAGTCGCATCAAAAGAAGTTTTGCGAAGGTTTAGTTTGCCGATTCTGCTTTCCCACTTGCATCTCTATCCAGGAAAAATCAAGGGGTCGCAGGCTGAAGTAATACAGTTCTTGGCCCTCGAGTTCGGAGTTTCTCGTGAAGAACTACTGGAACGAATTTCTAAGAAGAGAAGCACTTTGGCTTTGGAAACCAGAAATCGACTCAGCACTATAGATCCAAACAGTTTGGTTGAAGAAGCCACCGCGGAATGGGATCTTTTGATTTACATCTTGCAGTACAAGAAACTTCCATGGTGGGCGTCTTCTCAGCGAGAGTATCAAGGGCGCTCATTGAAAAGAGTTCGTGCAGACTTGGTAGATAAACTCTATTCGGAAAAGGCGAGAGCTTTCATGCAAACAGCACTGGCCACGGGTCATTTCGATGACATCATCGCTGAGGTACTTTTGGGTTTAGACTTGGATGCATTCGAACGCTTATTGCTAGCACTTTCTCCAAACATGGGAGGTTTTGCCATCAGTCTGAATCTATTGGTCTACGAATTCAGCAAAAAAGAGCTACCAGATTTTTGGAAAATTGAGACGATGAAGTGGTTTGCTCAAAACCCCAAGTCAGGCCCAGAAGCCTACGTTCGTCATGCATTTTCTTACTTCGTACTTCGGCAGAATCTTACTCGTGAAGATGTAGGTCAAGAATGGTTAAAACTCATTGATCAATTTATTGAGTCTGGCGAAATTCGGTTCCTTCCCATGAAACAAATCTTCAGCGGAATCATTCGGGAAAGTATAACTGAATCACAAGATCCTACAGGACTGGACTCCTATCAGGTTCTGCATGATTTTAAATCCATATTCAAACACTATCTAAATTCAGGAAGCCTTCCTCTCAGAACCCCTTACAATCAATCTCTGGTGGCTTTCATGTCTGCCCTTCATTCTCAGCCAAAAGAGATTCGTGTTTCTATGCTCGAAGTTTTAGAAGAGAGTCTTCACTCTGAGAGTGTATTGAAGCGAATTGCTCGAGATGAATCTCCCGCTTTCTTGGATTTTGTCGTTCAACTTTTATATCCCTCGCAGATAAAGCAATTGATTTCTACGAAGCTTTCGATTGAAGAAAGTCTATTGCAGCTGCATACTAAATTCAAGCCAGAAAAGGAAGCTACTAAGGAAGGCGACAAAGAATCAAGTGAGAAAGCCAAATCTGAACTAAGCCCAACTGCAGAGGATAATCAGCTGACGAAGAAAGGAGAAGAGATTGTAGAGGCCGGAGACGAGCCCGAAGCTAGCCCTGAAAAGTCGAAAGCTGAGGATGCACTTTTGGAACACCGCATCTTGGTAAAAAATGCGGGATTGGTGATTGCTTGGCCTTACTTAGGGCGTTATTTCGAGATGTTGGAAATGGTGGAGGATGGAGCCTTCAAATCCGAGTCGGATGCAGTCCGGGCAGTTCATCTTTTGCAGTATGTAGCCACTGGCGAAGCTGAAGCGCCGGAGCATGAGCTTATTTTGAATAAAGTTCTTTGTGGTTTGAATCTCGCAGTTCCCGTGCCCTTGGAAATTGCCTTGAGCGAAAATGAGATCAAAACAACCGAAATAATGTTGGGTGGATTGATGCAGAATTGGGACAAAATGAGTGGTTCGAGCAGTCAAGCATTGCGCGAAGGATTTCTTATTCGGGATGGCTTTTTGGAGGAGAAAGAAAAGGTCTGGGAGCTTCAAGTAGAGAAGAAAACTTTGGATATATTGATGCAGAATTTACCTTGGGCGTTTGGTATAATCAAACTCCCTTGGATGGAGAAAAGATTGAACGTAGAATGGCTTTAAATCATCAACCCAGTTTAAGTACTCTGAATAGAGAATTGGAGTGGTTGAACCAGATGATTTCCTATAGATTCTCTGACTATTTTCAGCAAACCAATAAGGTTCCGTACCCAAGTGCTCCGGAACTAACGAACGACCCTTCGTATTACGCGCATGTGATTCGAGAATTGGGCCTTGGTGATTCGGGTCGTCTGCTTATTCTCATTGCGCTAGCGCCTCATTTAAGGCCCTCAGTATTCGATATATTCTTTACAAAAAATGCAACTATCGACCGAGTATATGCTGAGTTTGGTGGCTTGAAAGGTGAGAAGCATAGCGGATTTGTGCCTACTGGCGAAACGGCAGTTTTCATCATTGCTGGAAGCGATTTAGACAAACGCTTTGAGATACAGCGTTTGCTTGCAGAAGGTGGCCCGCTCTACAAAAAGAACATCCTATCCTTAGGTTTCACGAATGAACACGAACCCATCTGGAGTGGTGAGCTTATTCTGAGCAAGGAGTATTTAGCGAAGTTCACCTTAAACGAAGATTACCAACCACGATTTTCACCGAGTTTCCCTGCACATTTACTTTCTACCAAGTTGTCTTGGGAAGACGCGGTATTTGATCAAAATGTGTTGGAGGAAATTCAGCACATCAAGTCGTGGATCTTCCATGAGCAACAGATCATGCAAGGTTGGGGTTTGGAGAAGTACCTCAAAAAAGGTTATCGAGCCTTGTTTCATGGTCCTCCTGGAACTGGGAAGTCTATGACTGCAGCTTTGTTGGGGAAAGGACATGGCATGGATGTCTACCGTGTTGATCTGTCCTCAGTGGTATCCAAATACATTGGTGAGACAGAAAAAAACTTGTCGAAGCTCTTCGATATGGCAGAAACCAAGAATTGGATTCTATTTTTTGATGAGGCAGATGCCTTGTTCAGCAAGCGCACCAAGACACAGTCGAGCAACGATATGTTCGCCAATCAGCAAGTTGCTTATTTGCTGCAGCGCATAGAAGATTATCATGGTGTGGTGATTCTCGCGAGTAATTTCAAGGACAACATCGACGAAGCATTTCTGCGTCGTTTTCAGAGTTTGGTTTACTTCCCAAAACCTACTTCGGGTTTGCGCTTGCAATTGTGGCAGCGGCATTTTTCAAATTTCGAATTGAGCGAGGTGGACTTAGCCAAAATTGCTCAGAAGTACGAGATATCCGGTGGGAGCATCATAAATGTTTTGAGGTATTGTTCCATTGCCTCTGCCAAGCGAGAAAGTAATGTGGTCCGTGAGAAGGATGTTTTAATCGGCATCAAGAGGGAATTGTCTAAAGAGGGCATAAGCATCAATTCAGATGCTCATTAGAGCATTGAAATGAATGGAATTAGCCAAGACAGATACCAACACTATTGACGCTCCTCAATCAGTTAACACTGAAGTAGGAAGCACAGCGCAACTTGTCAGAGCGGATAAGCCAGCGTTTGAGTACAATCGTCCAGCGGCTGTGATGCAGCGAAAGCATAGAGCTATGGCCGATAAAAGCTCCAACCTTGGAGATGTCACGCAGCTAAAGCCTGAAGCCGAACCAAAAGTGACGGATTTCACCAATGTTGCTGATGCGGATGTCGATGTTGCCGCTGCGCCAGATGGAATTGTTGATACTGCTGCCGGATTTGCTGGAGGTGCAGAAACGGCGATTGACAAGAACCTCACTGTTCTTGGAGAAACGATTACCTTTCAGAGCATTGTGCTTGCTTGGCAAGGAAGAACAATTGGTTACGAAATTCTCAATAGGCGGGCGCAATAACTTATTGTTCGAAACTCAGACAGAACAATTAGGGGTGCTTAGAAACTTTTGTTGCATTGAAAGCTAAATTAATATACTCGAAATCTGAATCACAAAGTGTTAATGCGCGTAAATCCGGACAAGCAAATGGTGTAAATCTAGAAGACAACCGCCCTGAAGCGTCCGCTGCTTTTCAGCTCAAATCCATTGCTGATCAGGCATCGGCTGAAAATCCTGTACAACTCATGGAAGGATCTGGTGGAGGAGGAGGAAGCTCCAGTGAGAGAGGACTTCCTAGTCAACTCAAATCTGGAGTGGAATCATTGTCGGGTCAATCCATGGACGATGTGAAGGTTCATTACAACTCCGACAAACCAGCTCAACTCAATGCTCATGCTTATGCACAAGGCCCCGATATCCATTTAACTTCCGGACAAGAAAAGCACCTACCCCACGAGGCTTGGCATGTGGCGCAGCAAAAACAAGGTCGTGTTCAGCCAGTCAAACAAATGAAGAGCAAGGTTCCCATCAACGACGATCCGGCTCTGGAGAAAGAAGCCGATGTGATGGGGGCGAAGGCGGCGAGTTTGCAGTTGCAAGAAGCGCCAACCCTTGAGGAGGCTAATCCACAGGGTCACCGTGCTGCTCAATTGAAGGATGCTCCTGAAACTGACGAAGGAGAGGTTTATGGCTTTGCCGAATTGGAAATGTCCGCGATGTCAGAGGCAGAAGAGGCAGCTGGCAAAGGTTCTGAGGTCTCAGACGAAGAGGATCTAATGGAATTTGACTCGATTGAGGACATCGACTCACTTGTAGAAGAAGAACAGCCCGAGCGAATTGAAGCCGAAAAGAAAGCTGAGCTTGTTTCGGACAAGGACCTCAAGACTATGGGCTCGTCCGAATCTGGGCAAAGCAGAAAAATTGAGCTCGAAGGAGAGCTCTCTGTGGGTGTTCGTTTTAAGGCACTTTTCGGGAAAAAGAGTACTTACACCTTATTCCTGGAGAAGGCCGGAGAATTCAATTCTTCGAGTGATGTAAAGCAGAAGCAAAAGCTTCTCAAAGATCACTTAAAGCCATTGGCTCGACAATGGTTGGAACGACATAAAGAAGACATTGCGACACGCAATGAAAAGGGGGCAGCTCAAGATCCGAATGAGATGCTAAAGCTTGCAACTATCAACAAATTTCTTTCACAAACGACTTCAAATTATTGGGAAGTAATGGGCTTGTATAAGGCTGTTCACAAGAATCTGGGTATGTACATCCAGTCTCCTTCAAACGGACTTCCCAATTTTCAAAAGGCATGCTTGGCTTATACCGACCTTCAGCAAAAGAAGTCTGACTACAAAAAGTTCTACCCTCCAGCATTGAACGTGTTGTACAAGAGCGAAATGGCTGATTTTGCCAAGGAGGAAAAGAAATTGAATTCGACTGGTGAACTAAAGATGGCCGAGTTTGCTACTTCCCTAGGTTTTGTTGCGGGCGAGCTTAAAACTGCTACTTATGACTTGGTTAAGGAAGAATCAAGGTTTAATGGATCTCTCAAATTCAAACTCCCAGGTCTATTAGCGAAGGGCGATGTTCAAGTGGTTCAAAGAAGTGATGGTACATACAAGAACGTTTTGGTTTCAGGAGAAGCTAACTACACTGTTGCTGATGTTGCTGTATTCAAGCTTAAGGGAATAACCTATGATCACGCTGAAGGTGCGTTGGCGGTTAAGACAGGTAGCGCAGACGTCAATATTTTCGGCACCAATGTCAAACTCAGCGTTGAAGGGGGTAGAATTAAAAATGGAGAAATTGATTATAGAGCTATCAAGGGTAGTAGCGATGCAGAAATCAACACTCCATTTGGAGTGAAGGTCGGTAGTCCTTTTATATCAATTAAACCAAATAGATCAATAACTGTCGTTGGTAAACTTGGACTCAATTGGACAAATGTTCAAGGGAAGGGGGATGTGAGTTTAGCCTTCGATAATAAGGGGGCTCTCAGTGAAATTTCGAGTAAGAAGCTCCGGAATGTCATGGTTGACAATGGAACACTCACAGGGAGTCTTTTGGATAAATTTAGTTTTGTCTTTGATGGCATAGATTACGATCACAATGCTCACAGGATTCACGCGACTACGGCCAGAGCAAAAGGTGAGTTTTTCAAAGAAACGTATACCGTAAGAGGGAGTGATGTTTCTTATAAGGATAAAGAAGGGTTTGATTTCAAAAAGCTTTCTCTAGAAGCTTCTGGGAAGAAACATGAGGTCGGAGTTTTAAGTATTACGCCAAAACTGTACAGCCTTTTCAAGAAGGACAATAAGTATGGTATTCAAGCTGAGGGTAATGCAGGTCTAGATTTACCAGATTATTTGGGTATTACTGTAGGGGGAAGTCTTGAAGGCAGTGTTGGTGCCCATTTGGAGGGAAGTCCTAAGCCTTTCTATGACATCAAGTCTGGGAAAGCTAAGATTGAGGCTGAAAATCCGCTTAACAAACTCGCCAGCTTGTTGGGAGGCTCTGGGTCTCGTTTTGAACTGAGCGCTGGAATCCCTGTTTTTCCTGGGATCTCTGCCATATTTGGAATGTATCTCGAATATGGGGCAGATTTGGGAAAGAAACTGGTCGCCATGGTTGAGGTTAAAGATGATGTTCTCACTGTTACTGCCGACATGGATGAATTTACAGCATTTGTAGAAGCCGGTGTTTTTGGTGGAGTCCAGGCAGGTAATTCCTTGCTTCTTGCCCTTGCAATTATGTTGGTCGCATCCGGAAGGGCAGAGCTAAAAGGTTCTGTTGGCTATACCAAAAAATACCCCTTGGGTAAAAAAGCGAATGACGGAGAATTCAAAAAGGGTGAACAGGGATTGCACTACAACCTGACAGGTGCCATTAAAGCAGGTTTGTCCCTCGAAGTCGTGGCAACTGCACTTTACTTTTTTAATTCGAGCTGGAGATGGACATTTGCTGAGAAGGACTTGGGAAGCTTCTCATTCTCCAACAAGAAGGAGCCGGAATTAATAGAGGGGAAAGAGCCAATCGGGTCTGAAGAAAAGCTCAAGTCGGAATCAACGCTTTCTGAAGCTGAAAAACCACTTTTCACAGTGGAGCAATTGCTCGACTACGATTATACCAAGCGCTTTAGCGATGATGAAAAGAAGAAAGCCGTTGAGGTGATTTCAAACGCCGAAGAAGCACGGCAGAAGTCTTTTGAGAAGGACTCCAATGAACCAGATGGAAAGAAGAAGTTTGATAACACTGCACTGATCAACCTCAACTTGTTCGACGAATTTGTCACGAATCGAGTAGGTTGGGATCGCTTCATGAAAATGATTCCAATTCTACAGCTGGATTCAAATGCCAAGACCTTCTCAGGCGATCAAACTAAGTATTTACTGAGCGTTCTTAACGATATGGGTGAAGACCTCAATTTGGCCACCAAATTTATAGGTCACTACGAAGATAAAATTGCCGAATTCAGAAAGAAATACGACCCACAAGCCCTAGGTGGCGCTGCCCTAGAACTTTACCTGGCCATGAAGCAGAAACGGGATGTCATGAAAGAGATGAATAAGTTTAAACAACAACACCTCCACAGCAAGCGCAAGACAGATGCCGGACTTCAGAGTGAGTTTGTCAATACAAGTTCATGGGTTGGTGATTCTCCCTATTCTTCCATGGCAAAGAAATATATGGCATTGAGAAAGAGTGTCATGGATAACAAGAAGCACCTCCCTCCAACTGAGGATCTGAAGAGTAAAAAGGCGAAAGCCGGTTTGCAACTTGTTCAGGAGCATGCGAAGTCTGTCGGATCTTAGATTAGAGAAGAACTGAACTCAAGACGGAGTATTCCAATCAAGGCCCTTTCCGAAGGCATTTGTTGAAAACAATGGCCGCTACACTTAAGTACCCTCTTCCTAGTATGTAATTTGTTAGGGTAAATCAAGTGGTCCGTTCTAACGCCTAAGGGATTCTTAAACTGGTTGAGTGAAAAGAGCGGTTCGTCGGAGGCCGTGGGTTCCACCACTACCTCTGATCCAGCAGCAAGCATTAGTACACAGCGATAATTGACCGGAAGCTGATAAGCTTCGCAAACGTCAAGGAATGGCAACCTCCAGGAAAGAGGCCTTGTTTTAGAAGATGGATGAAAGAGCCGACGATTTTGATTTGGTCCTGATGGACGAAGGTGAAGAGTTGAACGATGACTTGCTTGAGAGTTTTATCCGAAATGGTTTAGAGGAAAAATTGCCTGAATCCACCACGAAACCTGCGAAAGTAGTCCCGCAGTCTAGCTTCGAGGGCCAAAACGAGGGAATCGTAAGGATGGTTCAGAACGCCTCTAACGTATTAGCAAAAAGAGACTTCTGAAGCCCCCTAGCCTATGGAAGCAGTTTTCTTTCGGGCGCAAATACAGCTGGTAAAGGAGCAAAAGGTTCCCAAGTTTTGGGAGCATCAACGATGGTTTCAGGAAGGGCTATTGATCAAGCTCTTAATTCATTTCAAAAGATCTAGACACCGAAACATTTACTGAGATCCTGATAGTGAATTTCGAATATTAGACCTCGATTCCGTGGTCCAAGCATTCCCAATCTATTCTGTGCTGGCAAAAAAAAGTCAATCAATGAATTTATCTCATCTCACACGAACCCAGGTTATCGCAATAAAAAGCGCACACCCCAACTGAATAAGATGTGCGCTTAGCTTTTAACGGAAGGCTTAAACCTATGCGGTCGTAGTAGCCAATCCTTCGTGTGCAAGAACCAAAGATTCCACTGCAACATCACTGCTGCTTGAGTTGAGGTCCGTTCCTTGAACTTGTTTCGGGAATGCATTCGTGAGCGTCCAGATGATTTCAGATTCACCTTTCTCATTCAACAGCATGATCTGAACTGTTTTCCGCTCGATGGTGTTCATCTGAATCTCATTGAACCATTCGAAGAAGGATACATCACCCGTAAACGTTCCTTTCTTCAAGGTCACGTCACTTCCTTTGCGAAGTCCCGGCATTTTGATTGTTGAGAATTCTGGGCTATCACCGTGGCGATACTCCATCACATCAACTTCGGTATCCAATCCCGATACTTCTTGGAAGCTGGCACTAAGTCCACCTTCCACTTCAACTTTGAAGTGAAACTTTGGTAAGGGCCAAATATTGTCTTGAGCTTCTCCAGCCATAATCTATCTTTTTAGAGTATTTGTTTTAAATCTTTAGAATTAGGATTGCTGCATTTGTTGTTGGAAGGTAATCACGATGAACTCAGCTGGTCTTGTTACAGCAAGTTTTACGGTCACTCTCATAATGCCATCCAGAATGTCTGTTGGTGTCATGGTACTTCCCAATCCAATGTCCACGCTAAAAGCATCTTCCGGCACTGCGCCAGCAAGAGCTCCTTGCTTCCATTGGTCTTTCAAGAAGTTGGTCATCATTCCCTTCACAGCAACCCAAGTATTCACTTCATTAGGCTCAAATACGTAAGCCTCAGTTGCAGTTTTGAGCGATTGCTCAATCATAATAACAGTTCTTCGAACACTTAAGTACCTCCAATCTTGGCTGTTGCCATCGAGTGTTCTTGCACCCCATACCAAAACTCCTTTTCCAGGAAAGGAACGAATGGCGTTGATCGCTTTACCATTTAACGGAAGGTTTAAGTCTTCTTGGTCCTTAGAAGTTAAGTTCACAGATGGACCTGTCGCTTATCCACATCTCCGGGCCCACGAGCCGGACTC
>CAXAIH010000054.1:0-9672 GCA_963968755.1 uncultured Flavobacteriales bacterium | reverse complement strand
GATCACTTCCACTTCCTCAGCAACTTCAGCAGCTGGAGTATCTTTCGGTGCAGTCGATCCACCAGACTTACGTTTTCTTCTAGACTTCGTTTTCTTTTCTTCAGGAGCGTAAAGCTCATTAAAGTCTACCAATTCTATCATCGCCATCTCAGCACCCTCTCCCTGGCGAAAACCAGTTTTGATGATTCTCGTGTATCCACCTGGACGTCCTTGAATTTTTGGGGCAACCTCTCTGAAGAGTTCAGTTACCGCATGTTTATTCTGTAGATATCCAAATACTACGCGACGACTGTGCGTTGAATCATCTTTTGATTTTGTCAAAAGAGGCTCGATATACACTCGCAAAGCTTTTGCTTTGGCCGTGGTGGTATTAATCTGTTTGTGTTCAATCAGCGAGCAAGCCATATTGGACAACATCGCTTTACGATGACCAACTTTTCTACCGAGGTGATTAAACTTCTTTCCGTGTCTCATTGCAATTCAGTTCTGAGCTATTCTTATTTCTCTAGGTCCAACTTGTACTTGGCAAGGTTCATTCCGAAGGAAAGTCCTTTTGCCTCAACAAGATCCTCCAATTCAGTCAACGACTTCTTACCGAAGTTTCTGAATTTGAGCATGTCGTTTTTGTCGTATTGAACCAAATCTCCAAGGGTATCGATTTCCGCAGCTCTTAAGCAGTTCAATGCACGAACTGAAAGATCTAAATCAATTAACTTGGTTTTCAACAATTGACGCATATGAAGTGAAGTTTCGTCGAACTCTTCTTCAGCTGCTTTATCCTCATCATCAAGAGTAATACGCTCATCAGAGAAAAGCATAAAGTGATGAATAAGAATCTTAGCTGCTTCCTTCAATGCTTCTTTTGGGTGAATTGAACCATCTGTTTCAATTTCAAAAACAAGTTTTTCATAATCCGTTTTCTGCTCTACACGATAGTTCTCAATAGAGTACTTCACGTTGCGAATCGGAGTAAAGATCGAGTCGATTGAAACTTCACCAACTTGAGCGTCGGCGATGTTGTTCTCCTCACTTGGCACATAACCACGACCTTTGTTGATGCTCATTTGAATGCTCAAGTCAACTGACTCATCCATATGGCAAATAACTAGGTCTGGGTTCAACACCTGAAATCCAGAAGTAAACTGACCGATGTCTCCAGCAGTCAATTTGTCCTTTCCTTTCAATTTCACAGTGATGCGCTCGTCGTCTGTATCCTGAATCTGTTGCTTGAAACGCACTTGTTTCAAGTTCAAGATGATTTCAGTTACGTCTTCGTGAACACCCTTTACTGTAGAGAATTCGTGGTCTACTCCTTCTACCTTCATAGAAGTCACAGCATAACCTTCCAATGAAGAAAGTAGAATTCTGCGTAAAGAGTTACCTATCGTAATACCGTAACCTGGCTCAAGTGGTCGGAACTCAAATTGACCGATACGGTCGTCAGAGTTCAGCATTATTACCTTGTCCGGTTTTTGAAAATCAAGTATTGCCATTTCTTTTCCTTGTTCTTTATTATTTCGAATAGAGTTCCACGATCAATGATTCCTTGATGTTTTCTGGAATCATCACTCTCTCTGGAGAATTGATGAATGTTCCAACCATCTCGGTTTGATCAAATTCCAACCAGTCATAATTTGCGATGTTGCTCGTTGTCAAAGATGAATGGATTGCAATCATTGCTTTCGAACGTTCACGTACGCCTACTTTATCACCTGGCTTCAACTGAAATGAAGGAATGTTTACAACCTCTCCATTTACCGTAATGTGACGGTGTGAAACAAGTTGTCTTGCACCTCTTCGGCTGTTAGAAACACCCATGCGGAACACAGTGTTATCCAAGCGGCCTTCACAAAGACGCAACAAGTTTTCACCTGTAATACCTTTGGCTCTAGAAGCCTTTTCGAACATGTTTCTGAACTGACGCTCGAGAATACCATAGGTGTATTTCGCACGTTGCTTTTCTTGAAGCTGCACTGCATATTCAGACTGCTTCATTCTTCGCTTGTTCGGCCCATGCATCCCAGGGGGATAGTTCTTGCGCTCAAGTGCCTTATCGGGACCAAAGATTGGGTCACGAAATTTTCTAGCGATTTTGGATTTTGGCCCTCTATATCTTGCCATCTCTCTACTCTCCTTTAGTGATTATACTCTTCTCCTTTTCGGTGGTCTACATCCGTTGTGTGGAAGTGGAGTCACATCAGTGATTTCCACTACTTGGATGCCATTGTTGTGTAAGGTGCGAATCGCAGACTCACGTCCTGATCCAGGCCCTTTCACGAACAACTTCACCTTACGCAAACCTCTTTCGTAGGCTACTTTTGCGCAATCTTCAGCTGCTGTTTGAGCAGCATAAGGAGTGTTCTTTTTAGAACCTCTGAACCCCATTTTTCCTGCGGAAGACCAAGATATTACTTGACCGCTGGTGTTTGTCAAACTGATGATGATGTTGTTGAAGGTGGCTTGAATGTGCGCCTCTCCAACTGCATCAACTTTGACTTTAAGTTTTTTAGAACTTGACTTTGCCATTGCTTCAGGATTATTTACCTACTTGCTTTTTATTCGCAACTGTCTTGCGTTTTCCTTTCCTAGTTCGGCTGTTGTTCTTTGTGCGTTGACCGCGCAAAGGCAAACCAGAACGGTGACGGATTCCTCGGTAACATCCGATGTCCATCAATCGCTTGATGTTCAACTGTACCTCAGAGCGCAACGCTCCTTCAACCTTATAATTATCGTTGAGTTCTTGGCGAATCTTAGCCAACTCATCGTCATTCCAATCCGCAACATGTTTGTTGGGATCTACGCCTGCTGCCGCTAAAATGTCTGTTGCATTTTTGGGTCCAATTCCATAAATGTACGTGAGGCTTATGATGCCGCGCTTCTTCCGGGGAAGGTCGATTCCTGCTATTCGAGCCATAATCTTTTAACCTTGTCTTTGTTTGAACTTAGGATTCTTCTTGTTGATCACATAAACGCGTCCCTTTCGTTTCACGATTTTGCAATCTTCACTGCGTTTTTTAACAGATGCTCTAACTTTCATCTCTTCACTATTTGTATCGATATGTAATTCGACCCTTCGTCAAATCATATGGAGACATTTCCACTTTTACACGATCCCCAGGTAAAATTTTGATGTAATACATCCTCATCTTACCAGAAATGTGCGCAGTGATGCTGTGCCCATTTTCAAGTTCAACTCGAAACATCGCGTTCCCTAAAGATTCTACGATTGTTCCGTCTTGCTCTATCGATTCCTGTTTTGCCATTTAACTTTTAACCAATTCTTTTTCTACAAATTCAAAGGTTGATAAGACTTCTGCTCCATCCTTTCGGACCACCACATCGTGCTCAAAATGAGCAGAAGGTTTTCCATCGCGTGTAACGATGGTCCAACCATCCTGAAGTTGACGTATATCACGAACACCAAGATTAATCATGGGCTCAATTGCCAACACCATTCCTTCAAGCAACTTCTTTCCTCTCCCTTGAGTACCGTAATTCGGCACTTCCGGAGATTCATGAAGATCTCGGCCTAAACCGTGTCCAACTAGTTCACGAACAACTCCGTAATCAAAGCCTTCCACATAGGATTGAATGGCGTGTCCAATATCACCAATTCGGTTTCCAGCTCTCGCTGCTTCGATACCGCGCATCAATGATTCCTTCGTGCGTTCCAACAACAAATGAACTTCCTCATCTACTTCACCTACTTCATAGGTATAAGCAGAATCACCGTGAAAGCCGTTTTTGTAGACGCCAATATCAACTGATATGATGTCTCCTTCTTTCAATGGCTCTTTGGAAGGAATTCCGTGCACTACCTCTTCGTTTACAGAAGCGCAGATAGATTTAGGAAAACCGTTGTAATCCAAAAAGCTTGGTGTAGCTCCATTGTCGCGAATAAACTCTTCCGCAATGCGATCGAGTTCTTCAGGAACAAGGCCTGGGACGATATGGGGCGCTATGGCTCCATGTGTCTTACCAACAAGCAAAGAACTTATTCTAATCAGCTCAATCTCCTCTTCAGTCTTTAAGTAGACCATCAGATCACGACTTAAATTCCGACCGCTGATGTTGACCGGCCTTGTATACGTCCGGACTTCATCAAACCATCGTAATGTCTCATGAGCAAATAACTTTCAACCTGTTGAAGTGTGTCGAGGGTAACCCCAACCATAATCAACAAGGATGTACCTCCGAAGAAGAATGCAAAACCTTGACTCACTCCCACGATCATCGCGAAAGAAGGAAGGATAGCAATAAATCCCAAGAAAACTGATCCTGGAAGCGTAATCTTCGAAAGAATATTGTCGAGAAAATCAGAAGTATGTACTCCTGGTTTTACTCCTGGAATGAATCCTCCGTTCTTCTTCAAATCGTCAGCCATCTGCTTCGGATTGATTGTAATCGCCGTATAGAAATACGTGAAGAGGATAATCATTACAAAGAATACCGCATTGTACCAAAAACCTGTAATATCAGCGAAAAGGGATGCAAACGAGGTGAAGAAGTCACCGTTAAAACCGGGTAGTGTCACCAAGGACAAAGGCAAGAACATAATAGCCTGAGCAAAGATGATTGGCATAACACCCGCAGCATTCACTTTAAGTGGAATGTAATTCCGGGCACCTCCAAATTGTGCGTTTCCAACCAATTTCTTGGCATAATTCACCGGAACTCTGCGAACCCCTTGAACAAGCAAAACCGTTGCGATGATTACTAGAAGTAGGAATACAAGCTCAACAAGTAGGATTACAAAACCACCACCGTTGGTCGTCAAGGAATCCACTTCAAATAAGAATGAAGTTGGGAAGCCTGCGATGATTCCAATCATGATCAACAAAGAGATACCGTTTCCAATTCCCTTGTCTGTAATCTTCTCACCCAACCACATGACGAACATGGTTCCCGTCACAAGAATCACTGTTGAAGACAACCAGAAGAATGTTCCTGGCTCAACAATAGCGGATGGAGGAATTTGAGTTGCAATATATCCTGGAGCCTGAGCTGCTGTAATAGCAATCGTAAGTAGGCGTGTCCATTGCGTAATTTTCTTTCTTCCACTATCCCCTTCCTTTTGCATCTTCTGGAAAGAAGGAATTGCAATCTGAAGAAGCTGCATAACAATCGATGCAGAGATGTAAGGCATAATCCCTAGTGCAAAAATAGAAGCTCTAGAAAACGCGCCACCTGCAAAGAGATTCAGAATTGCTGCAAGACCTTGAGCACTTTGTGCGTTGCTCTGCAGATCAACTGAATTCACACCAGGCAACACCACGAAAGAACCCAATCTGTAAATTAGAATGAATCCGAGCGTGTAGAGAATCCGATTGCGCAGTTCCTCGATGCGGTAGATGTTTGCTATGGTTTCGAAAAATCGCTTCATCTTATGCGTTTACCAGGCTTGCTCTACCACCTTTATCTTCTATAGCTTTTAAAGCAGACTTAGAAAACGCGTCTGCTGTAACGTCAATCTTAGCGCTTAGCTCGCCGCGACCAAGAATTTTAACCAAATCCTTTTTGGAAATCAGTCCATTCTCAATCAAAACCTCACGGTTGATTTCCTTTACTTTTTTCTCGTCAACGAGAAATTGTAGAACATCGAGATTGATGCCTCTGTACTCAACACGATTGATGTTGGTAAAGCCGAATTTAGGAACGCGACGTTGAAGTGGCATCTGACCCCCTTCGAATCCTCGTTTTTTCGAGTATCCTGAACGAGCCTTCTGACCATTCATACCACGGGTAGATGTTCCACCTCTGGTACTTCCCTCACCACGACCGACTCGCTTTTCGCTTTTGGTTGCTCCTTTCGCCGGTTTAAGATTGTGCAATTCCATTATTCTAAATGTTTTCAGTTTTCACCAAGTGTTTCACCTTATTCACCATTCCCAAAATTTGGTCGGTGGCTTCAACTTCTACGCTCGCATTCATTTTGCGTAGACCCAAAGCTTGCATCGTTCTCTTTTGACGTTCAGGTCGCTTGATAACGCTGCGTACTTGGGTAATTTTAATTTTTGCCATGGCTCTATCCGTTAAATACTTTGTCAATTGTAACACCTCTATGACGAGCAACTGTATAGGCATCTCTCATTTCAGCGAGGGCAACCATTGTTGCGCGCACTACGTTATTCGGATTCGATGAACCTTTAGATTTTGCCAAAACGTCTGTTACGCCAACGCTTTCCAAAACTGCACGCATTGCACCACCAGCAATAACACCGGTACCATTTGAAGCAGGCTTCAAGAATACTCTTGACCCACCAAATTTCCCGATTTGCTCGTGAGGAATAGTTCCGTGAATGATTGGAACTTTAATTAAGTTCTTTTTAGCATCATCGATGGCTTTTGCAATGGCACCAGTCACTTCCTTGGCTTTCCCAAGACCGTGTCCTACAACACCTTTTTCATTTCCGACAACGACAATCGCTGAAAAGCCGAAAGTTCGTCCACCCTTGGTTACTTTGGTAACTCGACGGATGCTTACGAGCTTGTCTTTCAACTCAATCTCGCTTGATTTTACTCGTTTGGTATTCGCGTTTGACATGCTTCTTAAAATTTCAAGCCTGCTTCTCTAGCAGCATCTGCAAATGATTTAACTCTTCCGTGGTATAGAAAGCCATTGCGATCAAAAACCACATTTTCATATCCTGCTGCTTTCGCTTTTTCAGCGAAGGCCTTTCCCAACTTAGAAGCTTGGTCAAATCTTGGACCTTTCTGAGCTTCTTTATTTCCTAAAGAACCCACACCCATTAGGGTAGTTCCTGCCACATCATCAATCAGCTGAGCATACACTTGGTTGTTGCTTCTGTGAATTGAAAGGCGAGGACGTTCCGCAGTTCCCGTAATCTTCTTACGAACGCGAAACTTGATTCTTTGTCTTCTCTTTAGTTTAGTAATTCCCATCGTCTTCTTCTATTATCCGGCTGCTTTACCAGCTTTTCTACGAATATGTTCTCCAACGAAGCGTACACCTTTTCCTTTGTAAGGCTCTGGCTTACGCATCGAACGAATCTTAGCAGCTACTTGACCCAACAATTGCTTGTCGTGTGAGCTCAAAGAGATCGTTGGATTTTGTCCACGCTCAGAGGTGGTCGCAACTTTAACTTCTTCTGGAAGTTTAAAAATGATGTTGTGAGAATATCCAAGAGCGAGATCCAACTGCTGTCCTGATGACGCAGCACGAAAACCTACTCCTACCAATTCCATTTCCTTCTTGTAACCTTCAGTTACACCAACAATCATATTTTGAATCAGAGCTCTGTACAATCCGTGCTTCGCTCTATCATCCTTATGATTGGTTCCACGACTAACTGTTAGGATTCTGTCTTCAAGTTTTAATTGAATGTCTCCTTTAATCGTTTCTTCCAACTCTCCCAATTTCCCTTGCACGCGCACAACACCTTCACCGATGGTTATTTCCACGCCTTCTGGAACTGAAATGGGGTCTTTACCTATTCGTGACATAAGTCTTATTCTTTAGCTGACGTAACACAATACTTCACCGCCAACGTTCGCCGCACGGGCTTCCTTGTCGGTCATTACTCCTTTTGAAGTTGAAAGAACAGCGATTCCCAAACCATTCATCACACGAGGAAGTTTTGAAGATCCCGTATACTTTCGCAGGCCTGGCTTCGAAATACGTTCAATCTTCTTGATAGCCGGAATTTTACTCACCGGGTGGTACTTTAAGGCAATCTTAATGGTGCCTTGAGGACCTGTCTCTGAATCGAACTTGTAGTTCAATACGTAGCCTTTCTCAAATAGAATCTTCGTGATTTCCTGCTTCAAACCTGAGGCTGGAATGTCTACTACACGGTGACGCGATTTAATCGCGTTTCTAATCCTCGTCAAATAATCTGCTATCGGATCGGTTGTCATCTTTCTTCTATTATTTCTTTTACCAACTGGCTTTTTTCACTCCTGGGATCAAACCGTTTAAGGCCATCTCTCTGAAGGTTACCCTTGAAATTCCAAACTGACGCATATAACCTCGTGGGCGTCCAGTCAATTTGCATCTATTGTGCAAACGCACTGAAGATGAATTGGCAGGAAGCTTTTGGAGTCCTTCCCAATCACCGGCGTCTTTCAATGCCTGTCTTTTCTCTGCGTATTGAGCGACCATTCTTTCGCGTTTGCGCTCTCTCGCTTTCATGGATTCTTTTGCCATAATCTATCGCTCTTTAAAGGGTAATCCAAATGATTTCAATAAAGCGTATGCTTCATCGTCTGTTTTCGCACTGGTTACGATGGTAATATCCATACCTGTAATGTTCGCAACTTGGTCGATGTCGATCTCAGGGAAAATGATTTGCTCTTTGATTCCCATGTTGTAATTTCCTTTGCCATCAAAGCCATGAGCATTGATACCTCTGAAGTCACGTGTTCTAGGGAGAGCAACAGATACTAGGCGATCTAAGAACTCATACATTCTTTCACCACGTAAAGTTACTTTGGCTCCAATCGGCATTCCTTTACGAACCTTAAAGTTCGAAATGTCCTTCTTAGAACGTGTAACCAACGGCTTTTGTCCTGTAATTTTACTCAACTCCTGAACTGCGTTCTCAATGAGTTTCTTGTCTGCGACCGCTTTTCCAACTCCTTGGTTCAAGATGATTTTCTCAACCTTAGGCACTTCCATAATGCTCTTATAGGCGAACTTCTTCTTGAGTGCAGGAACTATCTCACTGCGGTACGTATCTCTTAGTCTTGGTGAATACATTACTTAATCTCTTCTCCTGATTTCTTAGAATACCTTACCAATTTGTCATCCTTATTCAACTTTCGTCCAACACGGGTTGCATTTCCTTCAGCGTCGATCACTGCAAGATTTGAAAGGTGTATACCTGCTTCTTTCTTGACGATTCCTCCATCAGGATTTGCCGCACTTGGCTTTTGATGACGACTGACAAGATTTACTCCTTCAACCAAAGCGCGATACTTTTCGCGGTCAACTACGAGCACGCGACCTTCTTGGCCTTTGTTCTCTCCAGAAATGACACGAACTTTGTCGTCTTTTTTGACGTGAAATTTAATAGCCATCGTCTACAATACTTCAGGTGCAAGCGAAACGATTTTCATAAATTGCTTTTCGCGCAATTCACGAGCAACTGGACCGAAGATCCGAGTTCCTCTCATCTCACCTGTAGGGTTCAACAATACCACAGCGTTGTTGTCGAATCGAATATACGATCCGTCCATTCTGCGGACTTCTTTTTTCGTACGTACCACAACTGCGTGCGATACAGTTCCTGCTTTGATGTTTCCCGAAGGAATGGCATCTTTCACAGTAACAACAATCTTGTCACCGATGGAAGCGTAACGACGCTTTGTTCCCCCGAGTACACGGATACAAAGAACTTCTTTTGCTCCACTATTGTCTGCTACTTGCAGTCTTGATTCTTGCTGGATCATCTTAGATGCTCTTTAGCTAGTTTATTTGGCTTTTTCTAGGATTTCGACTAATCTCCATCGTTTGCTTTTACTCAAAGGACGCGTCTCCATGATACGAACCGTATCACCTACACCACCTTGTTCTTTCTCGTCGTGTGCCATGAATTTCTTAGACTTCAAGACAAACTTTCCATACTTGGGGTGCTTTTCACGAATCTCAACACTCACAACAATAGACTTATCCATTGATGAACTTGAGACAACCCCAATTCTTTCTTTTCT